>NZ_FR898848.1:5317-7357 GCF_000437715.1 Catenibacterium sp. CAG:290 | reverse complement strand
TAATAAATCAATAGTGATTGTATCAGTACCTAATTCCTTCTTAGCTGCATCTAGGTATTCCTGTGCTTTCTTTGCATCATAACCTACAAGATCACCTGCAGTATCACGGAAATCTTTACCAGCTGGACTAGTAGATAACTGTGATGGAACAAAACCAGTTCCTTCTTTAGAACCATCCTTTAAGACATTTTCGCATAAGTCTTTTCTGTTGATTGCATAAGACAATGCTTCTCTTACATTCTTATTTGCAGTTGTCTTATTGTTGAAGTTTACCTGTAAGTAGAATAAGAAACCTTCATTGAATGTTGTGAAAGTATCTTTACCTTTATACTTATCTACTAATGTAGAGTTAATTGTTGCATAGTCAACTTTACCATTGTCAAAGTTCTGTGCAGCAGTCTTAGGATCCTGTACTAGGAACATTTCAAGGTTCTTAGTCTTAACTGCTTTTGCATCATAGTACTTATCGTTCTTAGTGAATGTTGCTTTATTACCTTTGATCCACTTAGTCATTGTATAAGCACCATTAGATAATGTGTATTCTGGTTTAGTACCATAGTTCTTACCACATTTTTCAACGAACTTTTCGTTCTGTGGGAAGTAGCATGGGAAAGCCATTAAATCTGTAAAATATGGAACCTTGTTGTTTAATTCAACAACTAAAGTCTTATCATCAGCTGCTTTAACACCTAAAGTGTTCATCTGTTCATCTGTTGCCTTTGGGCCTAGATCAATCAACTGACTCGCATTCTTAACTGATGCACCATCATCACCTAACATGTAAGCATAGTTACCTGCATTCTTAATAATTCTCTTCCAAGAATAAACAAAATCGTTGGCAGTGACTTTATCACCATTTGACCACTTAGCATCTTTTAAGTGGAAAGTGTAAGTCTTACCATCAGCACTTACATCCCAGCTCTTAGCTAATGCTGGAACTGTCTTGCCTTTGTCATTTACTGCTGTTAAGCCGTCTGTGATTGCGTGGATTGCGTTGTATGACATACCATCATCAACTACTGTAGAATCCATACCCTGGATATCTAATTCACTTGCAAATCTGAAAGTATCTGTATCAGTTTTGCTTCCACATCCAGCAAGTAATGCTGCTGCCATACTTGCAGCAACTAAAACCTTTACTGTTTTCATAATTTTCCCCTCCATAATGGATATAAATGTATGATAGCATCCAACTATCATGAAAAACATCTTACACTCTTTGTGTATACATGTCAATATTCATTAGTATAAATCTTTGTGCATTTCATGAATCTTTTTTACTAATTTGTCTTTTCCACAAATTGACTAATTCTAATATTTTTTGCGCTTAATTTATTATCATAAAGAGAAAAATCACGCATATAAAAAAGGCACCAATCAGGTGCCTCTTAGTCCATAAATGGGTTGATTTTATCAAGGATTGCATCCTTATTTGCGAAACCAATGATCTGTGTAACAGCCTTACCTTCTTTAAAGAAAATCATGTTTGGAATTGACTGTACACCGTATTTAGATGCTAAATCAAGTTCATTGTCTACATTTACTTTAACAATTGTTAACTGATCATTTTCAGCATCTAATTCTTCTAATACTGGACCAACCATCTTACAAGGGCCACACCAGTCTGCATAGAAGTCTACTAATACATACTTATTGTTTAATGCTTCATTAAAACCGTTCTGATCTACAATTTTCATATTCTTCACCTCACCTATATTTAAACAGATTGAAGAATATTCCGCAACTTATTTGCTTAGATGAATATCATAGGTCGTATAGGCAAGTTCTATGCCTTCTTCGTTGAAACGCTTATTCATGTTTTCAAGTAAACTACATCTAAGTATTTCATAGTCATCTGTGGCTGCCCATACTCTAAGTGTAAAGGTTAATGCACTATCCTTATATTCTGTCATATTCACAAATGGTGGAATATCATGGAGACAATAAGGATTAGATAAGGCTTCTTCCATAATAACCTTCTTAACTAATTCTGTATCACTATCCATTACAACATCAAAGTTTAAATCTACACGACGCATT
>NZ_FR898848.1:0-5291 GCF_000437715.1 Catenibacterium sp. CAG:290 | reverse complement strand
GCATTTCTTCACTTGAATAGTTCACTAATGGTGAGTGTGCTAACTGTGAATTAGGAATAACAATCTTCTTATTATCTAAAGTAAGTAGATTTGTATAGAGTAAAGAGATTTCCTGGATTCTTCCTGTGACTCCTACAACTTCAATTAAGTCTCCTTTTGAAAAAGGTTTTGCTAGTAAGATGATAATACCATCAAAGAAGCTTGCGAGTGAGTCTTTAATAGCAAGTGCAAAAGCAGCAGAAGCAGCAGTAAAGATAGCAAGAATAGAACTTGTATTAATACCAAGCTGTGATAGAGCCATAATCGCAATAATCACAATAAAGACTGTCTTGATGATTGTCTTAAAGAAGTTTAAGACAATTTCATCCTGTGAAGACTTTTCTATAAATTTTGTAAATAACTTATCAAAAATTTTATATACAATATATCCAATAACTATAATGATAAGGGCTTGAAGAGCTTTCTCTCCCATGCCATAAAGTGTTTCTAAGTATTTTTTCACCATTTTTGTAAATCCTTTCATGTACATTTAAAGTAATTCGTCTAACTTGATTAGTCAAGAAAATGTTGATTTATTCCTCAAAATTGTTAAAATTGTGTTTGACTGAAGGAGGTCCTTGTATGAAAATTGCAATCATGACAGATAGTAACTCTGGCATTACACAGGCAGAAGCAAAAGAATTAGGTATCTATTGTATTCCTATGCCTTTTACTATAGATGGGAAAGAATTTGAAGAAGATATCAATTTAACACAAGAACATTTCTATGAAAAATTAATGGGTGGCGCAGAAGTATTCACTTCACAGCCTACAATTGGGATTATCGCAAAGAAGTGGGATGAAATATTAAAAACACATGACGCTATTATTCATATTCCTATGAGCAGTGGCTTATCTGGAAGCTGTCAGACAGCAATGATGATGGCAGATGAAGATCAGTATAAAGGAAAAGTATTTGTTGTGGATTCTCAAAGAATCTCTGTAACACAAAAAGCAGATGTCCTAGATGCCCTTGCAATGGCAAATAAAGGATATAGTGCCAAAGAGATTTATGATTATCTTATGAACAATAAGATGAATGCCACTATCTATGTTACTGTAGATACACTTGAATATTTAAAGAAGGGTGGACGTTTATCCCCTGCTGCTGCAACGCTTGCGGGTTTATTGAAGATTAAGCCTATTCTTACTATTCAGGGTGAAAAGTTAGATAAATATGGTACTTCACGTACTATGAAAAAAGCTCGTAAGATGATGATTGACCAGGTAAAACAGGATATTAGTGATCGTGGCTGGGGTGATGATTATGAAGTAGCATGTGTTTATTCTTATGATAAAGAAGCTGCTTTAGATTATTTAGAACAAGTGAAAGAAGCATTCCCTGATAAAGAGGTCATCTTTGATCGTTTATCATTAAGTGTTGCCTGCCATATCGGTCCAGGCTCACTTGCAGTAGCTGCCTATAAGAAAGGTTCTTATTAAGATGTTCGATAGAACATCTTTTTTTAATTTTTGCTTGTATTCCCTTACAACATTGATTATTCACTTTTTTTATATTATTATTTTAATGAATGATTTTACATTTTTGAGAAAGAGGTGGATAGTGATTTATGTCAGTCGATAATACTGAAAAGAAAAAGACATTCAAACCTCACCGTTCTAAAAGAAGATTCCCTTCTACACATCATAATGTTAAAACACAGGGGACAAAGATATTCGCATTAGGCGGTTTAAATGAGGTTGGTAAGAATACTTACTGTATTGAATGTAATGATGAAATGATTATTATTGATGCAGGTGTTAAATTTGCATCTGAAGGTCTTCCTGGGATTGATTATGTTATTCCAGATTATACTTATTTAAGAAAGAATAATAAAAAGATCAAGGGATTATTTATTACACATGGTCATGAAGACCATATTGGGGGTATTCCTTTCTTATTAAGACTAGTGAATATACCATTTATTTATGCTTCTCCATTGGCTTGTGCCATGATTAGAAGAAAGCTAGAGGAACATCATCTTACACATGTAACTAAGATGATTCCTATTAACCATGAAAGTTCTATCAAAACTAAATATTTTAATATTGGTTTCTTTAATACAAACCACTCTATTCCTGAATCTATGGGAATTATTGTGAATACACCTGATGGTCGTATTGTAGAAACTGGTGACTTTAAATTTGATTTATCTCCAGTTGCTAATCCTGCTGATTATCAGATTATGAGTTTCTTAGGTGAAACAGGTGTTGATTTATTAATGAGTGATAGTACGAACGCAGAAGTACCTACATTCTCTATTAGTGAAAAGACTGTTGCAGGACAGGTACAGGAAGAATTCAGAAAGACTGAAGGACGTATTATTGTTGCAACATTCGCATCTAATATACATAGAGTACAGCAGATTGTAGAAGCTGCTGTTAAGTTTAATCGTAAGATTCTTGTATATGGACGTTCAATGGTCAACAATATTGATGTTGCAAGAAAGATGGGTTATATCAAGTGTCCTGATCGTTTCTTTATTAAGAATGATGAAGCAAAACATCTTCCTGATAATGAAATACTAATTCTATGTACTGGATCTCAAGGTGAAGCACTTGCAGCCTTAAATAGAATTGCGAATGGTACACATCGTCAGATTAAGATTAAACCTGGTGATACTGTATTATTCTCATCTAACCCTATTCCTGGTAACCAATCTTCTGTATCACGTTTAATTAATAAGTTATATCGTTCTGGAGCAAGAGTTCTAGAAAACTCTATGATCAGTAACCTTCATACTTCTGGACATGCTTCTCAGGAAGAACAGAAGTTAATGATGCTTCTTACTAAGCCTAAATACTTCTTCCCAGTTCATGGTGAACATAAAATGCTTTGTATACATAAAAAATTATATGAAGAAGTAGGTGGAAAGCCTGATCATGCATTTGTATTAAGTAATGGGGATTGTTTATGCTTAAAGGATCATGAGATATTCCAGACAAGAAGCGTACATGCAGACGATATTTATGTGGATGGTAATGATTTAACAGGTTTATCTACAGCGGTATTACATGACCGTCAGATTTTAAGTGAAGATGGCATGGTTGCAGTACTTATTAGTATGGATTCTCATGCAGGTATTTTACTTCATAAACCAGTTATTATGAGCCGTGGATTTGTTTATATGAAAGATAGTAAACCTATGATTTATGGAGCAGAAATGGCTGTGGATCGTAAGCTACGTGCTTTATTGCAGGAAAAAACAACATTTGGTGAAATTAAGAATACAATCAGAGAAACATTAACATCTTATTTCTATACTAAGACAAAGAGAAGACCGATGATTATTCCTGTCATCATGAATAAGAAATAATGAAGAAAAAGAAAATTATTCGTACTGGTATTCTTGCAATTATTGTTTTCGCATTGGTGTTGTTTGGTGGTTATACATGTCTCTTTTCTAGAACACATTATTCTTTTACAAGAATGACTTATAGTAATGGATTATTACCTGATGGTTTTAAAAACTTTAAGATTGTAGATTTATCCGATATACATATCACAACGTCTAAAGACATTGATCGTTTTGAACAAATTGTAGATGAGATAGAAGATCAAAGTTATGATATGGTTGTATTTACTGGAGACCTGTATGAAAGTAAACCTATTGAGGATGCAAGAATACAAAAGATCTTAAAGAAACTTCAGCCAGGTTATGGTAAGTTTGCAGTACTTGGTGATGAAGATCATGCACATGCTGAAGAAGTGACTAATATCCTTAATGAAGGTGGATTTGAAGTACTTAATAACAGTGCTCGTACCATTCATTATCGTAATAGTTCTTTTACCCTTTATGGACAATCTATTAATAGTCAGGAAGAAATACCTGCTTCTGACGGGTTTGTCTTAACCTTAAGTCATTATCCTGATAGTTTTAGTCAAAATAAAGGACATACACATTTACAGTTATCTGGGCATAGTAATGGTGGGACTATCTGGTTCCCTGGTATTGGACCACTTGTAAAGTGTAATAATGCAACTACCTATAATCATGGAAGTTATACAGAAAGTGGTTCTGAACTTATTGTAAGTAATGGTGTAGCGCCACGTCATAACTATCATTTTAAAGTATTATGTGAAAATGAGATTATTATAATTACATTCGAGTAGGGATTTTAATCCCTACTCTTTTCTTTTACTTTCATATAAGGAATAAGATTGGTAAAATAAAGATAGGGAAATGAGGTGATTCCCATGAAAACAAAGAAGAGCTATATATTAAATATTGCATTAATTCTTGTGATTAGTGGTATATCTTTATACTTGTCAGTAGGTTCTGAAGTCTCTACTGTATTTAAAACAATTACTACTGCGCATCCTTTCTGGCTGTTCATCTTATGTTTTATTATGTTTATGTATTATGTATTTGATGGACTCGCTACAATGATCTTTGCGCGTTTATATAAGAAAGACTTTACTCTTAAAGAAGGTTTTGTGAATGGACTTGTAGGTACTTTATTTAGTGGTTTAACTCCTTCTTCTTCAGGAGGACAGTTTGCCCAGGTGTTTGTATTTAATAACCAGGGAATCTCCCCTGCCATTTCTACAAGTATCTTACTCATGTGCTTTATTAGTTATCAAATAGTGATTATGGGCTTTACTGCAGTGATTATGATTGTGGATTCAGCCTACTTCTTAGATAAAGGTGTAGGTGTATCCTCTATGGCAGCCGTTGGATTTCTTATTAATGCGGTAGTCACTCTTCTATTATTTGCAGGAGCTAAAAGCAAAAAGTTCCAGAACTTTATTGTAGATAAAGTAGTCTATCTCCTTTCTAAAACACCACTTATAAAAGACTATGAATCAACATGCTTTAGAATTCAGAATTACTTTGGTGAATTTAGAGAACAGATGAAAGTATTACAGAAAAATAAAAAAGCTTTATTACAGACAGTATTATGTAATATAGTGAAACTTACCATCATCTACTCTACACCATTCTTTTCATGTCTTGCTTTAGGAATAAAAGTACCAGTTACACTATTTGTACAGTTCTTAGGACTGGCTTCTATTATTAATTTAATTAATACATTCCTCCCTATTCCTGGTGCATCAGGTGGTAGTGAAGGATGTTATATGATCTTATTTGGTTTCTTAGGAAGAGCTAATGCTTCTAGTTCTATGTTCTTATGGCGTTTCTTCTCTTTCTATTTTGGATTAATACTTGGTATGATCACATTTATCGTTGCGAAGGATACAAAACGAAAAGATGATTGGTAATTTAAAATAACTAGGGGTTTCCTAAATT
>NZ_FR898847.1:0-16623 GCF_000437715.1 Catenibacterium sp. CAG:290 | reverse complement strand
ATACCAGTCTCGTTGTACTAGAGTTCCATCTGCTAAATGATACATCCTACCAGATAATTTCTTCTTTATGTAATCATCTGCTGTATGGTCATATTGTGATGCTCTATAATCATTAGGCACTTCTATATATGTACCACCTGTGGTCTTGAATTTTTCTTCTACAGCAGCCTGAAACCCAGAAGGGCATCTATTCTTTATAGACCTGCCAAAATGTTTTTTCTTATTAAACTTACCCTTATGCTTAACTCAAGTAAAAATTATGTGGCTTTCATCCCATAGTCAAGCCTATGGTTTTTTCGCCACTAATTTATAACCATCTACTAATCCGAAGTAACTGATGTTTTTTAGGGATGTTATTGCAAAATTAGTATTTGTAACTATTAAATGTTTTTCGCTTGTTAATTTTTCGACTTATGCTGTATAGGTAATAAAGGGTTTATTCATATGCACCTCGCAAAAATATGTATTATGAGAGCTACTCTAATTCAAAGCTAGAGTCAAAGCATCTAAGATGACGCCTCTATATTAAATATACCTTTAGAATTGGGAAATTACTCTTGTTAAGAATATTTTTTTGGACATAAAAAAGAGAGGGGCCTCGGCACCCTCCCCCGATCGCAGGCTTCACAAGTATCTGCAATCTGATTGCAAATACAATATAACCCATATGTCAGAGAAAGTCAATTGTGGATGAAAAAATGAAATTGTGAATAAGAAAAAAGTTCAAAAATTTAGATGAAGACAAGAATAATTTTACATTTTACGTTTCTCATGGAGGTATACGTAAAAACTTTATATAATTAAGGTATATGATTACAATGAATAAATAATTACTATTACATGAATTACTTGATATGGTAAATAAGGACAAGTGGGCTGAAATATATAATCCAGACAATTACTTCAATATAAACCCACATTATCATGATTCTTTAGAGAATTATCAAGAATCAATAGAAGATTAAGGTGATACTATGGGAAGAATATCAACACTATTTCAAACACTTAAAGATTTAAACAAAGATAGATGGGTGAGAAAATATAATCCTCATCAACGATTTTTTGTCGATGTAGATTGGTATGATACTGAAGAAGACTATTTAAATGCACTACGTGATGATTGGAAATCTGAAGCAGATCCATTTGATGAATGTGATCATTATGTTGATGTAACTAAATATGATAATTTTGAAGACTATGAAAAAGCAGTTAATATATGTTTAGAACACCTTGAATGGATTGAAGAAGTATCTAGATATGGTGATTTTGATATTGATCCTCAAAACTATAAGAATGAAGATACTTATCTAGATGCTCTAACAAAGAGAATAAAAGAAAAGTATGATCCTGAAAATGAATTTTATTGTATTGATCCTCTGGATTATGATTCACCTGATGAATATTTTTATGAAATAAGTGAAAGAATACATTGGCTGGAATTATATGATCCAAATCATCAATACCCTGTTGATCCAAGTGAGTTTAGTGATGAAGAAGATTATGTAGAAGCTGTCAATGAGTGGAAAGACTATGTTGCAAGTCTTGATGCAGAATTAGATGAAGAAGAAACTTTAGAGTCTGATGATATGGATGATTATCGTAATAAAGCACTAAAACAAATGTCTAGAAAACGTCCAAACTCTGTTGAGTATCATTTGGATAATATAGTAGAAGTTTCTCAAAAGGAAAATATATCTGAAGATGATAAAAAATCTTGGGAAGATAAACATAATTTCTATAATTCATTTAGTTCAGTTGATCCTACACAGTATGATCGTGAATTAGATTATCTTGATGATTTACGTAAACAATGGAAAGAATACTATGATCCTTCTGATATGTATGATGTAGATCCAAAGGATTATGATAATGAAGAGGAGTATATGGAAGCCATTAAACAATACATTAAATCCAAGTATAGGTAATATTTCTCTATGTATATTTGTTATAGTCCGATATGTAACATACGCTTACATTTATGAAAAACATATAAACAAATTTTCTTTTTTCACAATAAACTGTTGACAAATGAAAATATCAGACTATTATATAAGCATACATACGAAACAGAGCGATGAACAAGATACGATTTCTAATCCGCTTCCTATAGAGAGCATCCAGTTGGTGGAAAGGATGCAGGTAATGATTATGGGACCATCCCTTGTGAGCTGTTTTCTTGAAAATAATAGTAAAGAAATCCGTAATTTCTGCGTTAAAGAAATAGCATTCATGGGATGTGAAGTGGTGATGTAAATCACAATCTAAGTGGTACCGCGGAAACGAAGGTTTTCGTCTTAGTCAGGTCATTCTAAGACGAAAACCTTTTTTATAATCTGTTTTATATGTATAAAGTAATTCTGGGGGGAATTTATTTATGAATGGTTTACTTTTGCTTGGATTAGCAGCCCTTATCCTAGTAGTAGCCTATCTATGTTATGGTCGCTATTTAGTAAAAACTTGGGGTATTGATCCTAATGCAACAACACCTGCTGTTGCAAAAGAAGATGGCGTAGACTATGTACCAACTAATAAATGGACAGTCTTTGCTCATCAGTTCTCATCTATCGCTGGTGCTGGACCAGTTACTGGACCAGTTATGGCTATGATGTTTGGTTGGTTACCAGCATTCTTATGGGTAGTCATCGGTGGTGTATTCTTCGGTGCTGTACAGGACTTCGGTGCACTTTATGCTTCAGTTAAATCTGAAGGTAAGTCAATGGGTCAGATTATCGAAAAATACATTGGTAGAACTGGTAAGAAATTATTCTTCTTATTCTGCTGGGTCTTTACATTAATCGTTATTGCTGCTTTTGCAGATATGGTTGCTGGAACATTTAATGGTTTCAGTGCTGAAGGAGCTAAGCTTGCACCTAATGCCAGTGCTGCTTCTATCTCTATTCTTTATGTATTTGTTGCTATGGCATTTGGTTTATTATTACGTAAAGTTAACCTTGAAGGTTGGCCAAAAGTAGTACTTGGAATTGTATTAATCGTTGCAATGCTTGCAGTTGGTATCAAATTCCCAGTATATGCAACTAAACAAACTTGGATCTATTTAGTATTCGTTTATATTTTCTTTGCATCTGTTACACCAATGTGGTTATTAAAAAGTCCACGTGACTACTTAACTACATTCCTATTCATCGGTATGATTGCAGCAGCAGTTGTAGGTGTATTTATGAGTAACCCAACTGTTACTGTACCAGCATTCACTGGATTCAAATCAGCTACAGGAAGTTACTTATTCCCAACATTATTCGTAACTATCGCTTGTGGTGCCGTATCTGGTTTCCATTCACTTGTATCTTCAGAAACATCTTCTAAGATGGTCAAGAATGAAAAAGATATGCTTCAGGTTGGTTATGGTTCAATGTTGTTAGAATCATTACTTGCAGTATTAGTTATCGTTATCGTTGGTTCATTACCAAACTTAAAACAGACTGGTGTCTTAGATACATCTCTTGCTAATATGGCTTTAGCTGATACAGCTACACCTTTCACTAAGTTCTCTGCTGGTGTTACTGGCTTAGTAGCACAGCTTGGTTTACCACAGTCTTGGGGACTTTGTATCATGACTATGTTTGTTTCAGCTCTTGCACTAACTTCTCTTGATGCAGTAGCTAGAATCTCACGTATGTCTTTTCAGGAATTCTTCGAAGTAGAAGAAGGAGAAACTCCATCACAGTTAGTATCTGTCTTAACTAATAAATACGTTTCAACACTTATTTCACTCTTCTTTGGTTATTTATTAAGCTTAGGCGGATATGTTAACATCTGGCCATTATTCGGTTCAGCAAACCAGTTACTTGCTGCAATGGTATTAGTATCTCTTGCTGTATTCTTAAAGGTTACTGGAAGAAAAGGTTTCATGCTATATGTACCAATGGTATTAATGTTCATCGTTACTATGACAGCTTTAGTACAGGCTATCTATGCAATTGTAATGAAGCTATTTGTCACTGGTGGATTCATGATCATGACAGATGGTTTACAGTTAGTCGTTGCCGTATTATTGGTTGCTCTTGGACTTATGATTACTTTCCATTCAACTGGTAAGTTAGTTAACTCAAAAGCTGAATAATTTATACTAAAGTCCCTACATCTAGGGGCTTTTTTTCATGTTTTGAAAAGTGAAAATTTAATCACGGAATAACTTTACACATACTCATATATTTATAAAAAAGGATTATATCGATATAATCATTACACTTAGGATAAATACAAATATTATGATTATTCAATCATAAAAATGAGAAATAATGCCAGTTTTGTAATTGTTAAAATCATAAATAACTATAATACTGTTACATATTAAAAGAAATTTACAAAAGGGTATTGACGAGTAAAAAAATGTTTCTTAAAATAGACTTGTGTCTAGAGAGCGGACACAGCAAACTGCCCTGAAGCATATTCTATAACTAGTCATGTAGAGCATGCTGGTTCCTAGAACCGGGGCACTTTGTTTAATATATTCAGACATGATTCTTAGGAGTCGTGTCTTTTTTTTCTTATTAAGAAAATAGTTATACCCCTTTTGATAAATACTATATAATACCTAAGGTTAACGAGGGAGGAACTTATGAAACGCTTACAGATGAAATACAATTGTGCCCAGTTTTTATATTGGATTACTAACTGTACGATTTTTGGTTATATAGCCATTTTCTTACAATATAAAGGTTTATCAAATACAGAGATAGGGATCGTTACTGCGATGGGAAGTATTATGATGCTTATACTTTCAGCCAATATCTCTAACTTACCAAATAAGTATGAAGCACTCACACCGCACAATGTTATCTTAGGAATCTATGCTATACTATTCGCATCATTTAGTGCTCTTTACTTTATGACACTACCTAAAGTAGTCGTCATGGTACTATATATCGCATTATTATTCTTGAGTACTTGTGTTGTTCCATTCTTATCACAATTTGCGATGGATTATGTAAAAATGGGTAAAGATATCAACTTCGGGCTTGCTAGAGGACTTGGGTCATTCTCTTATGCATCAAGTGCCTTTTTAATGGGATACTTAGTAGAATGGCTAGAACCATCTGTTATCTATATTGTCTTTATCATTTCAAGTATTCTATTTATCATTAATCTGTTGGTCTTGCCACATTCTACTATTAAGAACGAATCAACAGAAAAGCCAGCCAATCCATTTAGTCTCATTACTAAATATAAGAAGTTCTTCTTATTCTTACTTGGATTTGGTTTTGCGATTGCGGGTGCGACATCTTTATCTACTTACTTAATTAATATTGTTAAGAAGCTTGGTGGAGATTCATCGTTCTATGGTATCGCCATCTTCTTTATGGCAGCCAGTGAAACACCATTTATGACAATGACATATCGCTTAAAGAAAAAATTTGGACCTGAAAAGCTTATTGTCTTTGGCTTAGTCATGTATATCTTTAGAAACTTCTTAATTGCCTTAGCACCTAACCTTATTGTTTTATTAATTGGTATGGTGTTCCAGGGATGTTCATATGGCTTACTATTTGCCACTTATACATATTACTGTAATGATGCCCTAGCTGAATCAGATCAGATGGCAGGTCAGACTCTTATCACAATGATGGCCAATGGGTTTGGTTTCTGTTTAGGTAATTACTTAGGTGGTGTATTACAGGATACATTAGGACTACAAAGTATGTTGATTTTTGCGATGGCTGTTACACTTGTAGGTGCTCTTATTGGTGTGTGTACATATAAGTTAATGAAGGAAGATTAGTCTTCCTTTTTTTGTTTAAAAAAATGAGTGTTAGGGGTTACATAATGGTATTAAAATGATATAATTACCACGTTATGAAAATATTACTGTTTTAGGTATTATGTAATTATTTTTAAAACAATTACTATATAATAGTAGTATAAATAAGTACAGAAAAGGGGATCAACATGAGTTTTTTACAGAAATTAGGTAAGTCCCTGATGCTTCCAGTGACTATTATGCCTCTGGCTGCATTATTAAAGGGTATTGGCTATTGGATTGATCCTATTGGGTGGGGTGTCAATAATCCATTTGCGGCATTTCTTATATTATCAGGTGGTGTAGTCATAGATCATCTTCCTATCCTTTTTGCGATTGCTGTCGCAATCGGTATGACGGATAAGAAGAATGCATCGTTGTCTTTGGCAGCAGTCATCAATTATCTCATGATCACTAAAATACTTTCTCCTGAGGGCATTTCATTGATCTCGGGTTTACATATAAGCCAAGTCTCTATTGCCTTTGGTGAGGCTGATAATGCGTTTATCGGGATTATGGTAGGATTGATTGTCGCCTTCTGTTATAAGAAGTTCAATCATATAGAAATACCTGGTCCTTTATCATTCTTTAGTGGTGAAAGATTCATTCCTATTATTTCAGGTATGATTACACTTTTATTTGCTGGTATCTTTATGTATATCTGGCCGATGCTTTATGAAACTTTTATTCATTTTGGAACATGGATGGCAGGTTTAGGACCAATTAGCGCTGGTTTATATGGATTCTTTAATAGACTCCTTATACCAACAGGATTACATCATGCATTAAATTCTGTTTTCTGGTTTAATATTGCGGGTATTAATGATATTGGACGATTCTGGGGTACAGTATCAGGAGGTATTAAAGGTGTGACTGGTATGTATCAGGCAGGATTTTATCCTGTCATGATGTTTGGCTTGCCTAGTGGAGCATTTGCAATCTATCAATGTGCCTCACCTGATAAGAAAAAGAAAGTAGGCGCATTGATGTTCTCAGCTGCTCTTGCATCTTTTCTAACAGGTATTACAGAACCATTAGAATTTTCTTTTATGTTTTTAGCACCTAGTTTATATATCGCTCATGCAGTCATGACAGGAATCATGATGTTTATAGCTGCATCATTTCACTGGCTCGCTGGTTTTAGTTTCTCGGCTGGTCTTATAGACTATATATTGAGTTTTAAGGCACCATTCTCCTATCAGGCAAACTATTTGATCCTTTTAGGAGTTATCTGTGGTGTGCTCTATTATATTGTATTTAGAACCATGATTCTTCATTTTAATCTCATGACACCAGGACGTATGAAAGAAGAAATTAGTACAAAACAATCATTTGATTATGATGATCTGGCTATTTGTTTTGTGGAAGCTCTTGGTGGTAGAAGTAATTGCATATCTGCAGATGCCTGTATTACACGTTTAAGAGTAGAAATAAATGACATACATTCTATTAATAAAGACGAAATATCTCAATTAGGCTATGAACATGTCACAATTGCAGGTAACCATAATGTACAGATATTAGTAGGCACCAATGCCCAGTTCATTGCGGATGCAATGAACGATATATTAATGTAAAGGGGACTATTATGAGAATTATTAAGATCTTCAACAACAATTCCATTGCGGCTATCTCACCAGAACTAGGAGATATTATCCTAACAGGTTCAGGAATAGGATTCCAAAAGAAGGTAGGGGATAGTGTTGATTCCACTAAAATAGAAAAGACATATATGTTTAAAGAAGACCCTCATAAAAGATTAGAAAGAGAAGATGATATCTCTCCTGATTGTTATGAGATGACTGATAAGATTGTCTCTCGTGCAATTAAGAAGCTTAAATCACGCTATTATGGGGAAATATTCCTCACTATGACAGATCATATCTCCTTTGCCTTAAAACGTAAGCAGGAGAATATCAGAATCCCTTATGTCGTACTTGGAGATGTAAGTATTCTTTATAAGAATGAATATGAAATAGGTTTATGGGCATTAAGTTATATTAAGAAGAAAACAGGGATTACATTAGATCTAGAAGAAGCCAATTATATAGCCTTGCATTTAGTGAACTTCTCAATGGACAATAATACCCATAATGCGACTAAGATATTAAGCTTTGTGACTGATATTATCGGTATTATTGAAAATAGTATGAAGGTGACTATTTCTCCTCAGTCACTCAGTTATGCAAGACTCTCTACTCATTTAAAATACCTAGCTGAGCGTATCTTTACAGGACAGGAAATAAACCTTAAAGATACAACAGAAGACATTAGACAACTATTAAAAGAGAACTTAAGACTTTCAATGTGTATCAACCGTATTGTGAAACATATTAAAGAGAAATATAAATATGATTTATCACCGGATGAACAGACATTCTTATGTATACATATTAAACGTGTTATGCAGTAAAACTATAAAAAGATGCATATTTAATTATTATCCGATCTAGTATTGACAATTTAATGATTTGTGATAGTCTAAGCATAGGGACTGAGCAATATGACAATAGTTATTTGTTCTTAAAAAACTATAAAAAAGAGTGGTAACATTCTCGGTGAGCAGGCACCGTAAAAAGTCGAATTCAAAAGGTAGAATTAAAAATAACCTTGTCCGAGTATATATCGAATAGATATATGAGCCTTGCAGTTAGGAGACAAACTGTAGACAAGAGGTAGTCTTAAAAATAATCTCGTCCGAGTATATATCAAATAGATATATGAGCCTGGCGACCAGGATAAAACCTGTTATTTTTTTATGATACTAAGCGGGTAATTTCCTGCTTTTTTTGTCTAAAGGAGAACTATATCTATGCACAGTCTCAGCAAATCGAAGAAAAAAAGAATTATTAGAGATATAATCATAGGTGCAAGACTTTATGGAAAGTTTCTAGTGCCTCATGATTTTTTGATTGTAACAAATGATGGTAAATATCATGAAGTGAGATTTCATAAGGAAGATTTTGCTCATTTAGTTGGTGTGCGTTCTTACTTGAACGATTTAGATTTCTACAAAAACTGTATTAAAGGAACTATAGCAGAAAACAATATCAAAGATCAACAACACTATGATTTTGGTACGATTCGCAAGAAAATTATGCGTATAACGAAAATTCAGAAGATTGTTTATGCAGATGCTCAAACTAATTTAGTTCTCGTTCATTTACATACAAAAACACAGGATTTTCCTTTAGCAATAGAGAACACTCATGATAAAATGGTTGTCGCATTTATCGGGAAAGATCTACATGCAAGAAGCTTACGAAATAATAATCAGATAAATGCTGATCAAAAGAAAAGCATTCTAGCAATTTTTTCTAAAGAAAAGAATTCAAAATCTAAATATTCAAACTGTATTTATTTGAAAAACTATGGAATTCTTAAAGATGTTTGTTGTGATTTGAATTCAAAAGTTTCAGTCAAAATTTTGAACGACCTAGACAATAATAATAATATATTGAATCGCTTATCCTGATTATATCTTACATAATCAGGATTTTCTTTTACCGTAATATCTATTTGTCATGAGATGCTCTATATGGTAATTATAGTAATCTTAGTCTTCCTATATGAGTGCTTCTTTTTTTAGGAGGGAGTTAGTCATTTTGCGTTGTTATCAAGAAATCATAATAAACTATTAATTGTTGGTATGATTAAATTATCAGTTTCATGCTCTGCTGACTTCAAATGCCTAAAAATATCATAAAATAAGATATGAAAACGCTTGCGTAATATAAAAGATACTGTTATACTGATTGAGTCAATGTGGATTGTTACTCTAAGCAGGCAAGACCAAATAAAGATTATGACATACATTTTTTTGTCATACTTTATTTTTTGTAAAAATCCATGTTTGAATACTCATTTCATCAACTAGGAGCATGAAATGAGACAAAATATAAAAGAAAGGGGAACATGATGAAAGGAAAGAAAGTCATTACTTATGCAGTAAGTTTTCTTGTTGCATTAGGCTGTGTATCAGCTTTTCCAGTGACTGTAAAAGCTGATACAGGGTATGAAGTCTATCCTAATCCACATTCTATGGATTATAGTGATGGGGATTATGAAATGACAAGTCAGGTCAATGTTGTCTATGAAGATGGTATTGATGAAGACACAAAAGCAAGACTGAATGAAGTTCTTGCATTAAAAGGCATGAATGCAAGTGTTTCTAGTGAAAAGAAAGCTGGAAAGACAAACATTCTTGTTGGTGTGAAGGGTTCTAAACAATATGTAGATTCACAGTTTGGAACAACTTCAGCAGGTTTATTTGATAAACTTGATTCTTATGCTTTAAAGTCTGATAAAGGCACTATTTCTATCTTAGGTAAAGATACAGATGCTGCTTTTTATGGACTTACAAGCTTATATCACATTTTTAAACAGGTAGAGGGGAAAACAATTAGAAACTTCTCTATCGAGGATTATGCGGATGTTGCAAGCCGTGGATTTATTGAAGGTTATTATGGAAATCCATGGTCAACAGAAGATCGTTGTAAATTGATGGAATGGGGAGGCTATTATAAGCTTAACTCTTATTTCTATGCTCCTAAAGATGATCCTAAGCATAACGCTAAGTGGCGTGATCTTTATACAGAAGAAGAAATCAATACAAAGATCAAACCACTTGCAGAGGCTGGAAACAAATCTAAATGCCGTTTCGTATTTGCCTTACATCCTTATATGAATCACCCAATCCGTTATAACTCTGAAGCAAACTATCAGGCTGACCTCAAGGTTATGCAGGCTAAGTTTAAACAGGTTATTGATGCTGGTGTACGTCAGATTGCGATTCTTGCAGATGATGCACCAAATGTTGGCGGGGCAAACTATACAAGAACATTGACAGATATGTCAAACTGGCTTAAAGAATTACAGCCTTCTTACCCTGGCTTAAAGTTGACATTACCATTCTGTACTCAGGAATATATGGGTTATGGTCAGTCTTACTACCGTGACTTCCCTGAAAACGTACAGATTATTATGACTGGTGGACGTGTATGGGGTGAAGTAACTAATAACTTTACTTCTTCATTCACTAATACTGCAGGTCGTGGTCCTTATATGTGGATCAACTGGCCATGTACTGATAACTCTAAGAAGCACTTAATCATGGGTGGTTATACAACATTCCTTCATCCAGGTGTTGATCCTTCTAAGATACAGGGTATTGTATTAAACCCAATGCAGCAGTCAGAACCAAGTAAGGTTGCAATATTTGGTAATGCATGTTATTCATGGAATATCTGGCAGACTGAAGAAGAAGCAAATAAGTGCTATAATGCATCATTCAAATATGTAGATCATAATGGTTATGAAGAAACTGAAGCATCAACTGCTTTAAGAGAATTATCTAAACATATGATTAACCAGAACATGGATAGCAGAGTAACTCGTTTAGAGGAATCTGTTGAATTAAAAGAAAAACTCAATGCATTCAAGACTAAATTAACTAAAGGTGAAAAGATCACTGATGAAGAATTTGATGACATCATCAACGAATTCACAGTATTACAGAATGCATCTCAAACTTATCGTGCAAGCGGTAATGAAAGAATCAAGTCTCAGATTGTTTACTGGTTAAACTGCTGGGATGATACAACAAATGCTGCTTTAAACTATATTAAAGGTATTAAAGCTGCACAGAATGAAGAAGATAATGCAACTATCTGGGACTATTATGCCAATGCACAGGCTGCTTTTGAAAAGAGCAAGTCTTATGGTTTCCACTATGTAGATCATTTAGAATATGCTGAAGTAGGTGTACAGCATATCGTTCCATTTATTAAATCATTAGATTCTTATTTATCTGAAGTCGTATCTACAATCGTTAATCCAGATAAACAGATTGCGAAATATATCACTAACCGTGAAGATACACCAGCAGGTAAAGAAGATAACATCTTTGATGGTAATGCTTCTACAGAATTAGTTTATAAGAGCCCTAATACTATTTCTGCAGGTACTTATGTAGGTATCAAGTATTCTAAGGCAATTGATGTAAACCATGTCATCTTTAGAATGGGTGCGAACTCTAACCCTAGAGATACATTCTTAAAAGCGAAAGTACAGTATACAACTGATGGTAAGAACTGGACTGATGTCAATGATACAGAATATGACTTACCAAACAATGTAGAATTAACAGACCTTAACCTTAAGGGTGTTAAGGGTATCCGTATGATTGCAACTGAAGATAAGAGTAACACTTGGTTAGGTGTAAGAGATATCTTAGTTAACCCAACGACTACTCCTTCTACAAGCACTGATAAGGGTACATTATCTATGACTAAGATTGGTGTAAAGGGTGGTTCATTAGATAACTTATTAGATGATAATGAATCTACATATGCGCATTTTGCTGAATCTCCATATAAAGCAGGAGAAATCAAGGACTATATTCCAGTAGATGCTGCAGTGACTCTTACATTCAATAACCCTAAGAAACTAGGTACTATCAATTTCGTACAGGATAGTGGTACTGATAAGATCACTAAATATGCATTAGAATATACAGAAGATGGTACAACTTGGAAGACATTAAAAGAATATGCTGGTGATGCCACTGTTCATTTAAATGTAGAAGATCAGGATATCACAGCGAAGGCAATTCGTGTGAGAAACCTTGAATTACATCTTCAGAGTGATACAGCAGGTTATTGGTGGAAGGTAAAGACATTCAACCATACTGATGTAGTGAATGAATATGATGACAAGGCTGTTTATACAAATACAGACTATAAGTTACGTTCTAAGAGTACACTAGATCAGACTGCTTTAGTGTATACAAAAGAAATGACTTTATCACCTAAACAATATGTAGGTGTGAAGTTATCAAGAGTTAAAGATTTAAAACAGTTAGAACTTGATTATAGTGGTGAAGTTGTATTAGAAGCTTCAGTGAATGCACATGACTGGGTAGAAGTGAAAGACTTAAACAAGAACCTTCCAGATGCACGTTATGTACGTTTAATCAATAAGAAGAGTTCTGATGTAAAGTTAACTATGAATAAGTTTGTAGTACATTCTACAGAAATCACAGCACCATACTTATATAAGACAACTATGACTGTTGAACCTTCTTGGGGTGTTGCAGAAGATTCTAGAAACAATGGGGCTGCATTTGATGGCAACATTGATTCTACAACTGAATTTGGTGATTTCCCATTAAAAGGACAGTATATTATCTATGACTTAGGTCAGATGAGAAATATCGATAAGATTGCAATGTATTGTCAGGATAGTGCCTATAACTATATTAGAGATGGTATTATCAGTGTTTCTAGTGATTTAGAAAACTGGACAGATGTTGTGACAATTGGTGATGGTGTTGAAAACACTGGTGATTCAATGGTTAAATGTATCGATTCTGATGCAGGATATAAAGCATCTAGTACATATCCTAATAAGGTATATGTATCAGGTACTGCAGAACATGTACCAGCTCGTTACTTAAGAATCCTATTTACAGCTTCTAACCATTCTAGAGCTGTTGTATTCAACGAAATCATGATCAATGATGGTGAATATGCGCCTGAAGATAATGACCCTACATTTGATTCTAATGTAACAGAAGCAAAAGGTTATAAACCTCAGTATATGATTGATGGTGACCTTTTAACAGCTTATAAACCAGGATCAAATAAAGCTGGTTATATCACTTATACTCTTTCTGATAAGCTTGATGTAAAGAAATTCAATATTATCCAGAAGGGTGAAATCAGCAATGCTAAGGTATATGCATTAATTGATAAAGAAGTAACAGCTAGAAATGTACCTGAAGAAGATAAAGAATGGGTACAGTTAGGTACTTTAAGAAAATCTTTAAATGAATTCTATGTCCCTCATGGTAATGTATATAAGTTAAAGTTTGAATGGGAAGAAAACCATATTCCTACTATTTCTGAAATTATTACATTAACTGATGAAGAATATAAGAGTGAGTGTGCTAAGGACTTAAAGAACTACATTGACTCTTTACATGTAGGTGAAGACAAGTACACTACAACAAGTTATAAAGCATATAGTACAGCAAGAACGAAAGCATTAGACGTATATAACACTCAGATGGGTGAAAAGGATGCCTTAGAAGCAGCAAAAGCTGAACTTAAAGCCTCTTATGATGCATTAGTAGTACGTGGTGATTTAAAAGCTCTCGATCAAGAAATTAAAGATATTGAAAAACTTTCTAAAGATGACTATACAGAAGAAAGCTATAATGCATTAGAAAAAGTATTAGTAGAAGCAAAGAAACTAGTGACTAATAAAGATGCCACTGAAGATGCAGTCAATACAATGATTGAATCATTACGTCAGGCTAAAGCAGGACTTGTCACTAAAGCATCTATGAGTAAACAGGAACTTAGAAACTACATCGATTCTAATAACTTAAATAATTTAGATACTTCTATTTACTTAACTTCTACAGTAACACCATTTAATAAAGCATTAAATAATGCGGAAGACATCTTAAATAAAGAAGATGCAACTGTTACTGAAGTAGAAGATGCTTATAAGGCATTACAGGATGCAAGAAAGAACTTAGTTCTTAAAGCAACTGGTACAGAAATAAAAGCATTAGAAAATAGAATGGCTTCTTATAAAGAAGAAGACTATACAGCATCTAGCTGGAAAGACTTTGAACTTGTATTAAATGAAATCAAAGAAGAATTAAAAGCTGAACATACAAGTGCTGAAATTGAAGCTTTAACTCATAAGTTAGAAGAAGCTTCTAAGAAGCTTGTTACTCGTGGCAATACTGCTGAACTTGATCTATTACTTGATCAGGCTAAAAAGACTGATAGTAAGTTATATACAGAAAAGAGCTATAAGAACTTATTAGACGTCATTGAAGCAACTGAAAAAGCATTAGAAAATAGGAATGAATTAACTCAGGAAGAAGTAGATGCATTAACTGAAGACTTAAGAAAAGCGATGGAAGCATTAGAAAAGTTACCAGTTATTACACCAAGTATTCCTGAAGAAAAACCTACTACTCCTTCTAAACCAGAAGAAACAACTAAACCAGAAGTAAAACCAAGTACTAAACCAGCAACTGGTGATACTACTATGGTAGGAGTATTCGCATTCTTCTCAATGATCTCATTATTAGGTTATGTATTATTAAAGAAGAAAGAAGCTTAATTTTTAGGAAGAACCTCATTGAAGGTTCTTCTTTTTTTAGTTTTAGTAATAAATACAACATATATCTATGTTACAAGAAATTTAAATTTGTTACAAATAACAAATTTACTTGGTGAAATTGTTACATATAATAAGGTGATGTGCTATACTAGGTTTTGTCAACCACGTTTTTATACATTTTTTGTGAAAAATGTATACTTTCGTGCTGTTTTGGGAATGGGAGATATAAAAGACGAAGAAAAAGTTGGGTTTCATGACTGATCATCGTTTTATTATCGGTGTTCAGATAGTATTAAGCATCATACTTATGATTAGTATCATATTTGTAAAAGTTTTACCTATGCGTTATTTGATTGTGATAGGGTCTTTCTTGGCAGTACTTGCATTACTTGTCTATTTAGTCGCAAAACCAGGACCTATTGTATCTAGAAAGGTACAGAAAAGACCTCTTGCAGGTAAGATTATTTCCGTTATTATTAGTATATTCTTAATTATAGGATGTGTTTTTATCCAGTCTGGTAAAGCAGCCTACAATAAAGTGACTAGCGAATATGATTATGTAACATATTCACTCGTAGTTAGAAAGAATAGTAAATATAAAAAGATGGATGATCTCTTAAAGAAGACAGTAGGGTATAATCCTAATGGAACTAAAATAAATGAAGCATTGAACCGTTTAAGTAAGAAAGTATCTAACTATGGTGTGAGTGAGTTGTATGGTGTAGAAGCGATTGTAGATGCATTATATGATAAAAAAGTAGATGCTATACTTATTAATGAAGGTTCTAGAGATCTAGTTACAGACTATAAAAAGAACTTTGATAAAGATACAAGAGTGATCTGGACAACAAAGTTTAAATCATACAATAAGATTAAAGAAGAAAAGACATTGGATGTATTAAAGGATCCTTTCTGTGTATATATTTCTGGTATTGATTCTCGTGGAAGTGTACAGGAAGTATCACGTAGTGATGTAAATATTTTAATGACTATTAACGTTCCTGAACATAAAGTATTATTGACTAGTATTCCTAGAGATGCTTATGTAACTTTGGCAGATGCCAAACAGAAAGATAAACTCACACATTCTGGCTTAACAGGTACACAAAATACAGTTAAAACAGTAGAAAACTTCTTAGATGTAGATATTAGCTATTATGCAAGAGTTAATTTTGAATCATTAGTAGAAGTAGTAGATGCCCTAGGTGGTGTTGATGTTTATTCAGATAAAGACTTATCTGTATGGAATGGACAGCCTATTAAAGAAGGATGGAACCATATGAACGGTCAGATGGCTTTAGCCTTCTCTAGAGAAAGACATGCCTATACTACTGGTGATCGTCATAGAGCACAGAACCAGCAGGCAGTATTACAGGCTATTATTAGAAAGATGGCTTCTCCAGCAATCATTACTCATTATACTGATATCTTAAAATCTATTGAAGGTACATTTGTGACTGATATGCCGATGAATGAAATGGCTAGAATTGCGAATGATCAGTTAAATACTAATGCTTCATGGTCATTCCAGTCTTCTATGGTAGCAGGCAATGGTTTGATGATGAAGGGTGGATATTATATGCCTGATACAAGACTTTATTACCTTATTCCTGATGAAAATAGTGTAGAACAGAATAAGCAGTATATTAAGAAAATGTTGAAGGGTGAAGAATTCACTGTAGAGTAAGAGGCTGTGACGAAATGATTTAATATCATTTCCA
>NZ_FR898846.1:502-2318 GCF_000437715.1 Catenibacterium sp. CAG:290 | reverse complement strand
TCAGAACCCCACGGGCTTGCCCGTGGGAGTAGTCAGAAATCACATAATTCTCTTAAAATTAGTAGTCATAATAGAAAACAGGGAGTGATTACTATGTATAAAGAAATAATTTTATCTGTAATTAAAACCTCATTACCATTAATGATTGTTTTGATTATATTACAGTATATATTTAGAAAACAATCTACATGCATATTAATAGAATTCAATGTAGCCTATTCAATTGTTCGTATGATGCCTTTAGTGAGTTCTATGCATACTCTAGGTATAAAAGGGATTATCACACTTATAATATGTTTTCTATTTTTGAATACGAGTACATTGCTGATGTATCGTATCCATAGCCTCAATCTATAAAGAACACACATTTATATGTATTTCTACTTGCAGATTATCTTTGATATAATGAACTCACGCAAAAAGGAGACAATTAAAATGAATAGATATGACTATGTAGGTAGTTTTTTAAGACCTGAAAGACTTAAGAAGGCAAGAAGAGATTTTGAAAATAATACAATTAATGCAGAAGAATTAAAAAAGGTAGAAGATGAATGTATTATAGAACTTATTACTAAGATTAAAGAATTAGGTTATCATACTATTACTGATGGTGAATTTAGACGTTCTACATGGCATTTAGACTTTATGTGGGGATTTAATGGTGTAGAACACAAAAAGACAATAGAAGGTAATACGACATTTGATGGTGAAGCAGCAATGATTGATGATACTTATGTCACAGGAAAGATCAGCTGTAATCATCATCCTTTCGTAGAACATTTCAAATTTGTAAAACAGTTTGAAGATGAAAAAACAGTTGCTAAACAGACTATTCCTTCACCAGGGCAGTTCTATGCTTACTTTACAGGAGCACAGCTACTTAGAAACACATTAAGTATTTATGAAAGTGAAGAGGCTTTCGCAAAGGATGTAGTTAAAGCTTATGTTGAGTTTATTCATGAAATATATGATGCAGGATGTCGTGTACTACAGTTTGATGATTGTGTCTGGGGTGGTATGGTCAACTCGCAGCTTGCATGTGGCCTTACAGGACGTACTGGTGATGCATTAGAAGAGTATAAAAAGAGATTATTAGAAATTAATAATGAAGTAGTCGCACAAAGTCCAAAAGACTTAGAAATTAATACACATGTATGTCGTGGTAATTATCACTCTACTTTCTTTAGTTCAGGTGCTTATGATGGTGTGGCTGATCTTTTATTTGGTGAAGAGAATGTGAATGCATACTACTTAGAATATGATGATGAAAGATCAGGAGGATTCAAGCCTCTCGCAAAAGTATCTGGTGATAAGAAGGTCGTTTTAGGATTAATCACTACTAAACGTCCAGAATTAGAAGATAAAGAAAAAGTAATTAAGAGAATTAAGGAAGCAAGCAAGTATATTCCTCTTGAACGTTTATCATTAAGCCCACAATGTGGTTTTGCATCATGTGAGATTGGTAATAAACTAACAGAAGAAGAACAATGGGTTAAATTAAAACTTGTAAAAGAAATCGCAGAAGAAGTCTGGGGTTAATAAGTATCCTCTAGGAAATCCTAGGGGATTCTTTTGTGTCTTGTAGTATATTAATGGATACAATATAATTTATGTATAAGAGGTGAACAGATATGATAGAAACTATAATTAGATATATAATTATTGCGATAGTATTGGGCATTATTGGAGAGGTCATATCACAGCTATCTAATAAGAAAAGTAAAACGATTGATGAGAATGTAAGTACTACACACTACAAAGTTAAAGCACCAGCAGTGTTGAAGTATGCCTGTATGTCACAGTTTTTACTTGGAAT
>NZ_FR898846.1:0-437 GCF_000437715.1 Catenibacterium sp. CAG:290 | reverse complement strand
ACGTGCAAGGCAATGAAACCGTAGAGATGGGACATCTGTATGTTTCTTCTATCTTTGGGACTATTGGTTTATATGGCGTGGCCTGGGCATCTACATGGGGTGTACAAGTAGATGATTCTCAATTAGAGATACATAGAATATTTCATACTAAGAAGGTATTATGCATCACTGATATTGGACAAGTAATCATTGATAAGAAGGAAGCAATGATCTTGTATGATAAGATGGGAAAGAAATTGATTAAGATAGATGCTTTATCGGATAATTATGATTATTTACTGAATCTATTAAAGTCACAAAATATAGAAATATCAAATAAGCGCCTTAAATAAGGCGCTGTCAAAAGCTTACTCAACGCATCTAAGAATCATTTCTACTATAATAGAAATATAGTAGGGAGGCGTTCTTGTGTGGGATGATGTGGCAGGTAAAGCTTC
>NZ_FR898845.1:0-2825 GCF_000437715.1 Catenibacterium sp. CAG:290 | reverse complement strand
CTGTCGCAATAACCTGAATATGTAAAGAACGTTCATCACCAATAATTTTTCTGATTTCTCTCATATGTCCAAAGAAATCCTTTGGGCTAGTCTTTTTTACAATACTTGGGTTACTTGTGACACCTACGATTGGTAAGTGATCCACTGCATCTCTAATTTCTTCTAAATCAACTGTATCAATAATAAATTCCATTGTTTTTTTCCTCCTATAAACTCTGTTCAGTTCTACCGATAATATCATCCTGAGTTGCTTTAGATAATACATTGAAGAATGCACTATATCCTGCAACACGTACAATTAAGTCTTTATGATTTTCTGGATGCTTCTGTGCATCAATAAGTGTTTCTTTAGAAACAATGTTGTACTGTACATGGTAACCATGGAGACGATTAAAGAATGTACGAATCAATAATTCTAGTTTCTGTTTGTTTTCTTCTGTAGAAAGCATCTGTGGTGTCATCTTCTGGTTAAGAAGTACGCCTCCTGTGATCTTTTCAGTACGAAGCTTAGATATACTCTTGAATACTGCAGTAGGACCATTCTTATCTGTGTTATGTGCTGGAGAACATCCTTCAGCGAGTGGTTCATGTGCATTTCTTCCATCAGGAGTAGCCATTGTACCCATACCCTGACCTACATTGGCACTAATTGAAGAAGTACCTGCATAACGAATACCACCAATAGGACCTCTATTATAACGAGTATTTGGATACTTTTTGATTTCATCAATATAAGAATCATATGCTTCTACAATTAAGTTATCTGCATAATCATCATCATTACCATACTTAGGTGCTTCATCATTCAACATTTCCTGAATCTTCTTGTTTTCAGGTGACTGGAAATCATCTAAGATAGCATTCCATAACTGTTCTCTTGTGATCTTCTTTTCATCATAAACAAGCTTCTTGATAGCTGCTAAGCTGTTTGCCATATTCGCAATACCAACCTGAAGACCTGAAATGAAGTCATACACTGCACCACCTTCTTTGATAGTCTTACCTCTACCAATACAATCATCAGTCAATGCAGAACATAGCATATCAGGTACATCTCTTTCAGATGCCTTATCAATAAAGTTTTCTACAATAACACTATAACGTGTCATTTCTCTTACTGTTTTGTCCCATGCTGCAAGTAAATCTTCATAAGTTTCCATTTCAGTAAAGTAACCATGGCCCTTAGTGAAACGTTTGTTTGTAGTTAAGTCAACACCATTATTCATTGTACATAATAATACTCTTGGGAAGTTGACATAAGACATACCTGTACAACGATATCCCCATTTACCAGGAACAGCTGTTTCTACACATCCGATAGCACTATGATTATAAGCATCTTCTTCCTTAACACCCCAGTTAATGAATGAAGGAATAATGATTTCATCATTATTTAATGCTGGCATACCAAATCCTAGTTTCATTACTTCAATACATTCATCAAAGAAGTGTTTATTGAGGTTTGCATGATAACGTACAGTTAAGTTAGGCTGAGTGAGTCTTGTCTGAGCCACTGATTTTAATACCGCAAAACTTAATTCATTCACTGCATCCTTCTTGTCAGTAGTCTGACCACCAATAGTGACATTCTGATACATTGGAGAACCAGCTGAACTTAATGTATGAGCCTGTGAACGTACCTTATTGACTGTGAGTGTCTTGATCCATAAACAAGTAAGAAGTTCTAATGCTTCTTCTTCAGTGATCTTCTTTTCGTTGATATCTTTAATATAGTAAGGATACATATACTGGTCAAAACGTCCGTAGCTTAATGAATGACCATTTGATTCAATCTGAAGAATCAACTGAATAAACCATACAGATTGTACTGCTTCACGGAATGAATGTGCTGGTTCATAAGGTACCTTTGCACAAATTCTGCTTATTTCTAATAATTCTTCTTTTCTTGCAGGATTTGTTTCTTTTTCTGCCATTTCCTTTGCAAGAGAACTATAACGAAGAGTGAATGTATGCACGGCTTCAATAACAGTTAAAACTGAATTATAGAACACATACTTATCAACACTATCAGGCTGAGCCAAATCAAGCTTTTCTTTCATTTCTCTTGTATAAGCTTCATAACCCTTTAAGCCCTGTGCAAGAATACGTTCATAATTAACTGCAAGATGTGCATCCCCAGCATTCAACTTACCTTCCATGCCAAAGACACCTGTTTCCATAAATACACTCACTTCATCAGGGAGTAAAGCTTCACCTCTTGCACGTAGGTTATTATTTTCCCAGAAAGGTGCAATATCTCTTAATTGCTGTTTTGTTTCTTCAGTAATATAGAATACATCACCATCTCTCTTTTCAAAAAGATCTAATTCATCCATGATGAACTTCATTGTATATTCAGGGAATACTGGTGCATTACAATTCTTTGTAGACTGGTTACCTACAATAAGTGTTTTATCTTCAATATAGATAGACATGTTTTCAAGAATCTTCTTCAACATTCTTGCACGAACCATCACACGTGGCTGATTTAAGTTTTCCTTATAAGCCTCAGTCGCAAGAACAGCACGTTCTCCATCTACATAAGGCTTTTCATCTAATACTTCTTCTCTGAAAGCTTTCATTCTTTCAGTTAACTGACCAAAATGCTGAGTATTTTCCATTTTTGTTCCTCCTAAAGTTTCATACGTAAGTTTTATATCTTTCATTACAAACACATCATACGCACAAAAGCGTTATCAGTCAACTATAAATTATGAAAATAATATTATAAACTTTCATATGAAACTTTTTGTGTTGCGAAACATAAGTAGAAATGATAGGATAGAAGCGAAAAGACAAACTATTAAATGTCAATAAATAGTTAA
>NZ_FR898844.1:0-4295 GCF_000437715.1 Catenibacterium sp. CAG:290 | reverse complement strand
AAATTTAACTATTTATTGACATTTAATAGTTTGTCTCTTTTCCCCATTCTAACATTTTTCTTACAAGTTAGTCTTCTAAAAATGGTAGAATTATAGAAAGAGGTGATTGTATGCATGAAGGTTTAATTTCTATTGGGAAGATGGCTAAAATAAATCATGTGAGTATTAATACACTCCGTTTATATGATAAATGGGGTTTATTGACACCTATCTATATTGATGAAGATACAGGCTATCGTTATTATGATATGAAGCAGAATGCAAGACTTGATCTAATAGGTTATATGAAAGAGTTAGGAATGAACTTGAAGGAAATCAAGGAATTGTTGGATAAAGAAGATCCTACTCTTATAGAAGCAATACTCATCAAGAAACAGCGTTCTATAGAGAAAGAGATGGATGATATTATACGCAAAAGAAATGCAATCAAACGTACAATCTATTCTCTTGAAAGATACCGCAAATCCCCTACACCTGGCACTTTGACAACTGAGTATATTGATGAACGTCACATCTATGCCAAACGAGTGAATAAGAACTTCTATGATTATGATCAGGATGGGTATGAGGTAATACTCAAAGAATTCAAAGATCAATTATTAGAAGAACATCTTCCCCAAGTCTATTATTGTAATGTGGGAACTTTTCTTAAGAGAAAGAGATTCCTGAAACAGGAGTTTATTACACATGATATATTTATTTTTGTAGATGAACATTTTCCAAAAAAGGAATCTGTACAAATATTAGAGAGTGGTATGTATGCTTGTATTTATATGGATGATTTTAATAATGAAAAAGAGTATGCAGGAAGATTACTAAAGTATTGTATAGATAATAATTATGAAGTGATTGGTGATTATATATGTGAAGTATTAATAGAACTCACATTCTTTAAAGATAATGAACGTTCTATGTATCTAAGATTACAAGTCCCAATTGCCTATAAAAAGGTTGACCCTCATCATTGATGAGGGTTTATCCTTTAGTTAGGAGGTATTTCATATGGAAAAGATTAAAGTTGTACAGTATGGTTGTGGTAAGATGAGTAAATACATCTTACGTTATTTGTATGAGAAAGGTGCGCAGATTGTCGGAGCCATTGATAATAATCCTGCAATTGTGGGCATGGATGTAGGTGATTATGCAGAACTAGGTATTAAGACTGGTGTAAAGGTCAGTAGTGATGCCGATGAAGTATTGGATAATTGTGATGCGGATGTTGCAGTTGTGACATTATTCTCACTTGTGAGTGATTGTTTTGATCATTTTGAAAAGTGCTTAAGTAGAGGTATTAATGTCATCACTACATGTGAAGAAGCAACAGATGCATGGACAACTGATCCAGTAAGAATGAATAAGTTAGATGTTCTTGCGAAAGAAACAGGATGTACATTTGTAGGTAGTGGTATGGAAGATACATTCTGGGTGAACATGGTTGGTTTAGTAGCTGGTTCTTGTCATACTATTACTAAGATTGAAGGGGCAGTTAGTTATAATGTAGAAGAATATGGTTTAGCCCTTGCGAAAGCACATGGTGTAGGTTTAACACCTGAAGAGTTTGAAGCAACAATTGCCCATCCTGAAGAAATTGAACCATCTTATGTATGGAACTCAAACGAAGCTCTCGCATCTCGTATGGGATGGACTATTAAGTCACAGACACAAAAATGTGTGCCTTATTTCCATGATACTGATTTGTATTCTGAAACAATGGGTGAAACAATTCCAAAAGGAAATTGTATTGGTATGGCTGCAGTCGTTACTACAGAAACATTCCAGGGTCCTATTATTGAAACACAGTGCATTGGTAAGGTCTATGGTCCTGATGATGGTGATATGTGTGATTGGAAGATTACTGGTGAACCAGACACTGAATTCCATGTAGTTAAACCAGCTACAGTAGAACATACATGTGCTACTATAGTAAACAGAATTCCTAGTTTACTTAGAGCACCAGCTGGAGTTGTCACTGTTGATCAGTTAGATACATTAGAATACTTAACATATCCTATGGATTATCACTTATAATCATCACCAAACCCTCCCTTAAGTGGAGGGTTTTTACATGTGTAATTCCAAACAAATCGTTTAAAATGTCAGATGAAATTTTCTTCTAATTATCTTATGATTAAAGTAGAGAAATTGGAGGGTAACATATGGATTTTAATAATTTTTATAATGGGCAGGAATTTGAGACTTATAAGTATCTAGGTGCTTTTGTTCATATGAATGGCGTAACTTTTAGAACATATGCGCCAGCAGCATCTCATGTGGCAGTTATTGGGGAATTTAATGACTGGCAAGAAACACCTATGAACCGTTGTGGAAATGGGCAGTTCTTTGAAGCAACTATATCAAATGCGAAAGTGGGACAAATGTATAAGTATCGTATTTATAATAATGGGTCTTTTGTAGATCACTGTGATCCTTATATGTATACAAGTGAAGTACGTCCTAATAATGCATCTATTATTTTTGATATGAATCAGTATACATTCCATGATGATACTTGGATGAATCAAAGATTTAGTGAAGATATGCCTATTAATGTGTATGAAATGCATTTTGGCTCTTGGAAGAAACCAGGTGAAGAAGCAGATGACTGGTATACATATCGTGAAATGGCTGATTTAATTATTCCTTATTTAAAAGAGAATCATTATAACTTCTTAGAAATCATGCCTTTAAATGAATATCCTAATGATTTAAGCTGGGGTTATCAGCCTACTGGTTATTTTGCCCCTACATCTCGTTATGGTACTCCTGATGATTTAAGATATTTTGTAGAGAAGTGTCATGAAAATAATATTGCGGTTATTCTTGATTTTGTACCTGTTCATTTTGCGATTGATGGATTTGGTTTGAATAACTATGATGGTACACCTCTTTATAATTATCCTAATGATGCAGTAGGTAAGAGTGAATGGGGTACATGTAATTTCCAGCATTCTCGTGGTGATGTATGTTCATTCTTGAATTCTTCTGCTTATTACTGGTTAAAGGAATATCATATTGATGGTTTAAGACTAGATGCAGTTGGTAATCTTATTTACTGGCAAGGTAATAGTGGTCGTGGAGAAAACAGAGAAGCGATTCGCTTTGTTCAGAACTTTAATAGAGGACTTAAACAGAGAATTCCTCATACTCTTCTTTTTGCCGAAGATTCATCTTCTTATCAAGGTGTAACACGCCCTGTTGAACAAGGTGGTTTAGGTTTTGATTATAAATGGGATTTAGGTTGGATGAATGATACATTAGATTACTTTATGAAGACTCCAGAAGAAAGACCTTCTTTCTATCATAAGCTTACATTCTCTATGATGTATTTCTATAATGAACATTTTATTCTTCCATTTTCACATGATGAAGTAGTGCATGGTAAGAAAACTATTATTGATAAGATGTATGGTGAGTATGAAGAGAAGTTTGCACAGGTCAAAGCACTTTATATGTATATGTTTGCGCATCCTGGTAAGAAACTTAACTTCATGGGTAATGAGATTGCGATGTTTAGAGAATGGGATGAAACAAAAGAACCAGACTGGTTCTTATTGAAGTATCCTATACATGATTCTTTCCTTCATTTCATGAGAGAATTAAATAACATCTATTTAACACATCCTTCTTTATCACAGTATGACTTTAGTGAAAGAGGGTTTAAATGGGTAGATTGTCATCAGGAACAGGATTGTATTTATGTCTTTAAACGTATGAGTGATCAAGAAACAATAGTCGCTTTCTTTAACTTCCATAATGTAGATAAGACATATACTTATAAAGTAGATCAACCTGAAACATTGAATCTTCTATTAAATTCAGATAATGAATTATATAGTGGTAAATCACATAATCTAGATAAAGAAATTCATATAAAAAATGAAATAGAAATGACATTACCTGCCTATAGTGCACAATTCTATATTGTAAAGTAAAAGCGTATCACCTATTTGGTGATACGTCTTTTTACTTAAAGTTTTCTATTATGACTACTAATTTTAAGAGAATTATGTGATTTCTGACTACTCCCACGGGCAAGCCCGTGGGGTTCTGATTGCCAAGTGTAGCTTGTAATCGTACATCATTTTCAGACTTTGGAGTTACAAGTGTAAATCTATTTGAATCAAAACTTTCATTACCAAGCAGTCCAGCGACCACATTAACGGTAAATTTCTATCTTACGATATGGAAGTATAATCAATCTCCCTTATGTTTATTTTATACTATTTTGATTCCACTATTCAATACTTTGATTCTATTAATCTTAATTCTTTTAATTATGTGGCTTTCATCCCATA
>NZ_FR898843.1:7094-12429 GCF_000437715.1 Catenibacterium sp. CAG:290 | reverse complement strand
CATGTATAATACCATGACTTTTTACATAATGCAAGCACTTTTTTTCATAAATATATGTGTTGCTTTAGTAAAGCATCTCACATATAATAATTATCAGTTCGATAACACTAACTATTATTAGTTGAGACTAATTAAGGAGATGACTATGAAAATTATTTGGATACTACTAGGATTTATATTTTTGATACTTGGTACTTTAGGAATTGTACTTCCTATTTTACCTACTGTTCCTTTTTATATGGCAACTGTATTCTGTTTTGCGAAAAGTTCAGATAAGCTTCACCACTGGTTTACGCACACAAACCTTTATAAAAAACACTTAGATAGTTTTGTACAAAACAGATCTATGACATTAATGACTAAATGTGAGATCATGGGTATGGTTACAGCTATTATGTTAATAGGGTTCATCTGTATGAAAAATGTACCTGTAGGAAGAATATGTATTGCGATTGTCTGGGTCTTCCATATTCTTTATTTCTTTTTCCAAGTCAAGACGATAAAGAAAGAAGAAATAATCAATGAATAAAGTAGAAAAAAAGAGGATTAAAGAACAGGAAACGATTGAAAAGATGATTCATATCTATTGTAAGAAAAATCATCATACAAAAGAGTTATGTTCTGAATGTGAGGAATTAGTCAATTATGCAAAAGCACGTAGTCAAAGATGTCCTTTTATGGCAGAAAAGACATTCTGTGCGCATTGCAAAGTGCATTGTTATAGGCCTGAGATGAGAGAAAAAATCAGAAAGGTCATGCGTTTTAGTGGCCCTAGAATGATCATCTATGCCCCTAAAACAGCTTTATGGCATATGCTATGTACTATAAAAGAAAGGATATTAAAATGATTAAAACAAGATTGATACAATTGTTGTCACATTCTAAAAAATATATTGTTTATACAGTATTCTGGCAATGGATTTCATTACTCGCACAGATCACTGCTGTATTTACTATTGCAGACTTATTGGGTCATGTATTGAATAATACGCTTACTATAAGTCATCTTAAATCTAAATTTTTATTATTACTAGGAGTCATAGTGATTCGCTATACATGTGAACGTATGAGTGCTCGTACATCATACCTAGCTAGTGTGGATGTAAAACGTATATTAAGAGAAAAGATTTATGATAAGATGCTTAAACTCGGAGCATCTTATAATGAATATGTATCTTCTTCTGAAGTGGTACAGGTGTATACAGAAGGAGTAGAACAATTAGAAACATATTTTAGCAAGTATCTCCCTCAATTATTTTATAGCTTAATTGCACCAATCACATTATTCATTATATTAAGCCGGGTAAATCTAAAAGCAAGTCTCGTATTATTAATCTGTGTACCACTTATTCCTATGTCTATAGTAGCTGTACAGAAGTTTGCGAAAAAACTATTAAGTAACTATTGGTCTACTTATACAGGACTTGGAGATTCATTCTTAGAAAACTTACAAGGACTAACAACTCTTAAAATATATCAAGCAGATAAGATGAAAGCAGAAGAAATGGATCAAGAATCCGAAAAATTCCGTAAGATTACTATGAAGGTTTTAACTATGCAACTCAATTCTATTAGTGTGATGGATATTGTCGCTTATAGTGGTGCTGCAGTAGGAATGATTATTGCTTTATTAGAATATCTTCATGGACATATTACTATGCAGGATACTCTCTGTATCATTCTTCTAGCCAGTGAATTTTTCCTTCCCTTAAGACTACTTGGATCTTTTTTCCATATTGCAATGAATAGGATGGCAGCGAGTGATAAAATCTTTAGAATTCTTGATATTCCTGAAATAAGTTTTGGAAAAGAAGTATTGTCTGATCATAGTTTAGATATCTTATTGAAGGATGTTCATTTCTCTTATGAAGAGAATAGAGAAATATTAAAGGGTATTGATATGACATTACAAAAAGGATCCTTTATCTCATTAGTTGGAGAATCAGGATGTGGCAAGAGTACAATTGCTGGTATTCTTGCTAGAAAGAATAGAGGATATACAGGTGATATCACAATTGGTGGTACTCCCTTAAAGGATGTCAATGAAAAAGATTTAATGAAACATGTTGTATTAATTCGACATAACAGTTATTTATTTAAAGGGACTGTAGAAGATAATCTTCGTATGGCAGATTCTCATGCTACAAAAGAAGAAATGGAAGCAGTACTAGACAAAGTAAATCTTTTAGGATTTCTTAACTCACAAGATGGTATAAAAACAAAACTATTAGAAAAAGCATCTAACTTATCGGGTGGTCAGTGTCAAAGATTAGCTATTGCTCGTGCTTTACTTAAAAAGGATGTATCTGTCTATATCCTTGATGAAGCAGCTTCTAATATTGATATTGAAAGTGAAGAACTGATCATGAATGTCATTCATGAATTAGCCAAAACAAAAACTGTATTACTTATTTCTCATAGACTTGCCAACGTAGTAAAGAGTGATCATATCTACTTCTTACAAGATGGACAAATCAAAGAACATGGTTCACATACTGAATTAATGAATCAGAATGGTGCCTATAAACATTTATATGAAGCACAGATGGCTTTAGAAAACTACGGAAAGAAAGGAACTGTATAATGAATAAAACAAATCGTAGAAGTGCTGTTCAAATTATGGGTCAGTTGATTGGTTTAGTTAAACCACTCCTTATTTTTATGATTGCTGCCGTTCTGCTTGGTACTATTGGCTATTTATGTGCGATCTTCCTGACTATCCTTGCAGGGCAGGTACTTGCTCACGGACTCATTCCACAATTATTTTTTCGCATAAGAAATCCACGTCTTGTCTTTATGCCTGTTAAAACAATCTTGACTATAATGATTGCGATTGCTTTATTACGTGGTATTTTGCATTACCTCGAACAATACTGCAATCATTATATTGCCTTTAGATTACTTGCCATTATTCGTCATAAGGTCTTTGAAGCATTGCAGAAACTATGCCCTGCTAAGCTAGAATCTCGTGATAAAGGAAATCTAATTTCTATTATTACTACAGACATAGAATTACTAGAAGTATTTTATGCACATACTCTTTCTCCTATCTGTATGGCATTCCTCACTTCTTTATTTATGGTGCTCTTTATTGGACATTATCATTATTTAGCTGGATTACTTGCACTAGCAGCTTATATTATTGTTGGTGTGATTATTCCGGTTATTAATGGCAAGCTGGGAAGTGCTGAAGGGATGAGTTTTCGTAATAATTTTGGTGAATTAAACAGTTTTGTATTGGATTCCTTACGTGGACTAGATGAAACAATCCAATATAATCAGGGTGAAGAAAGAAAACAGGAAATCATTGAACGTTCTAAACAACTTGCAAAACAGCAGGAATACTTAAGTTATAGAGAAGGAGCTCAACGTTCTATCACAAATACAGTTATTCTTTTAGCTTCATTTGGTATGCTTTTCTTAACGCTATTCCTTTATCTTAATCATGAATTAGGTTTTGAAGGTATTATTACATGTACTTTATCGATGATGGGTTCATTTGGTCCCGTAGTCGCTTTATCAAGTCTTTCTAATAACCTCAATCAAACCTTAGCAAGTGGTGAACGTGTTCTTTCACTTCTTGAAGAAAAGCCTCTTGTAGAAGAAGTAGAAGGAGACAAAGAAAGCAATGATTCCTTTAAAGGAGCTGCACTTAATCATGTTACTTTCTCATATGATGATGAAACAATCCTAGATGATTATTCATTAAAACTAGAACCAGGTAAGATTACAGGAATACATGGTGTGAGTGGTTCTGGTAAATCTACAATACTAAAATTATTAATGCGTTTCTGGGACGTGAATCAAGGCTCTATTACTGTAGATGAAGAAGAAATCAAACAGATTCCTATAAAACATTTACGTAATATGGAAAGCTATATCACACAGGAAACTCATCTCTTCCATGACTCTATCGCAAATAATATTGCGATTGCGAAAAAAGATGCTACTCATGAAGAAATCATGGAAGCTTGCAGAAAAGCTTCTATTCATGATTTTATAATGGCTTTACCTAAAGGCTATGATACAGAAGTAGGGGAGTTAGGTGATACATTATCAGGTGGCGAGAAACAAAGAATTGGAATTGCGCGTGCATTCCTACATGATGCACCAATGATTCTTATGGATGAACCAACATCTAACTTAGATTCACTCAATGAAGGTATTATCTTGAAATCATTAAAAGAATCTTCAAAACAAAAAACAATTGTTCTTGTATCACATAGAGCATCTACAATGAATATTGCAGATACTGTTTATGAAATGAAGAACGGTAGAATTTCTTAATAAGAGGATGTTCACGCATCCTTTTTTCATGCTAAGATAATAATGAGGTGAACAAATATGTTATGTGATTATCATGTACATACTATCTATAGTGATGATTCTGTATATGAAATGGAAAAAGTTGTAAAGGATAGTATAAAAAAAGGAATTAAAGAATTAGGTTTTACTGATCATGTAGATTATGGCATTAAAAGAGATGTAGATGATCCTCTTGGTCCTGTATATCTCAATGGACAACCTATAACCAATGTTGATTATCCTAAGTATTATAAGGAATATCTGTATATAAAAGAAAAGTATAAAGATCAAATTACACTAAAGCTAGGATTAGAATTTGGTATCCAGGTACATACAATTCCCCAATATGAAGCATTATTTAAAGCTTATCCCTTTGATTTTATTATTCTTTCTATTCATCAGGTAGATGATTTAGAATTCTGGACAGGAGATTATCAAAAAGGGAGAACTGAAGAAGAATATTATACACGATACTACCAGGAATTATACGATGTAGTAAAGAACTATAAAAATTATAGTGTTCTAGGTCATATGGATCTCATGAAGCGTTATGATGATCATGATGGCTATGATAGCTTTAATAAGCATAAGGATATCATTACAAAGATTCTTCAAATAGTTATAAAAGATAGCAAAGGAATTGAAATCAATACATCATCAGTACGCTATAAACTAGATGATTTAATGCCTTCTAAAGATATACTAAAACTTTATTTAGAACTTGGTGGTACTATTATCATAATAGGGAGTGATAGTCATCAAAAAGATCATTTAGGTGCCTATATAGAAGATACTAAAAAGCAGTTAAAAGCATTAGGATTTAAACAGTACTGTACATATAATAAAATGATTCCTGAGTTTCATAATTTGTGATATTTAAATTATATTGAATAATACACATTTTTTTTATATTTTTGTGTAAATAATGCGTATTTTTATGTAAAAAAGCACTTGCAATACATCTCTTGGCATGTTATTATACATGAGCAGTCAAGAGAGATGTCTACGTAGCTCAGCTGGATAGAGCACA
>NZ_FR898843.1:0-7027 GCF_000437715.1 Catenibacterium sp. CAG:290 | reverse complement strand
GTCATGGGTTCGAATCCCCTCGTGGACGCCATCTGTAAATCACCTCGGTTATTCCGAGGTTTTTTTATAGTTAAAAAATATTTAAAACACCTATAAATAGGCATTATGAGCAATTACTTCAACACATTTTATTTCTAAATCCTTTATAATCATAGATGTAGAAAGGTTTTGGTGATAAATATGAATAAAAATAATTACTCTTTATATCGTTTAATGAATATCTATATGAATGATTCTCTTGCAGGAATCCGTTTCTTCTATAATATTAAATGGCCTCAAGGCTTTGTTTGTGAAGAATGTGGTAGTTCACATTATATTTATGATGAAGATAACAGATGTTTCATCTGTGCTCATTGTGGACATAAAGAAGATTTACTGGCACATACTGTCTTTTCAGAATGTCTTGATAATCCTAATTCTCTTGTCTTAGGACTTTATCTATGTCTTACAAGCAAGCGTAGAGTGACTCAGAAAGAACTTGCCCAGCTTGTAACTATTCCTACTAAGAGCGCTGCAATACTTATTAAGAATACAGAAATGATTGATGAATGTAATATCCAGGAGGATATTATTAAGAAGATGTTTGAAGTAACTGAAAATCCCTTATTAAAAAATGTATCTTATAGTAATAAGAATGAGTCAAATCGTGCTATAATACCAACGAAAGCAGGGTGATTTATATGACAGAAACAACAGGTTCAATTATTAATATAGTGAATACTGGTCAGGTGATTACATTAACTGTAAAGTATATGGTTGATCATCATGTTTATTCATTTAAAGAAGAAGCTGTATTAAAGCCAGCAAGACAATTACTATTATTTAAATCTAAAAGAAAAGTACCTGTGTTAGGTACTTTAAGAGTAGGACAGGAAGTCACTGTCTATTATGATGAAAAGCATCCAAGTACTGCTTATCTTAAAGATAATGCGAGATAGAATGTTTATAAGTTTCTAGGAAGATGATAAAGGATAGAAAGCATAGCCATTCAAACAAGCCTGTAATATCTGCAAGAAAGTATAATACAGTCGTTAACATAAGACATAATGATATCAATAGCTGCAGGAGCTTATAGGCTAAGTAAGTATGAGTTTGATGTAAATCATAGAGAAACATTACAAGAGTAATGACTATGAATATAATTCCAATAAAACCTATATAAGTATGACATTCTGAAAAGAAGTCATGACTTGATCTTTTAAAAGGCATAAAAAGACTTATAAGAAGACATAGACCCGATATATGGACAAGTGCTTTACGTTTTGTGATTTGGTATAACTGATACCAGTAATAGATTAAAAACACAAAAAAGAAGCACTGCATTGGATAATGATATTGTGGCATGCTCATAACTCCAGATAAATTATTACGTATCAAACTGAGTCTGGATGCAAAATATGCCAGTATTATAAGAAAAATGATATGTACCATAAAAACCTCCTGCTTCATTATAACTGCTTCTATTTGAGAAGAATAGAAAGATATGCTAAAATATATTAAATGTGATAGGTTGAACATATTGAAAGGAGTATTATGAAACACAATAATGTTAAAATCATGCCTCTAGGTGGACAAGCCGAAGTAGGCAAGAGTATGTACAGTATAGAAGTAAACGGAAAGATTTTCATCATTGATGCAGGTTACCGTTTTCCGGATTTAGATAAGCTTGGTGTTGATATCATCATTCCAAGTTTTGATTATTTAATTGAAAGAAAGAAGGATATTGTCGCCATCATAATCACCCATGGACATAATGATGTTATGGCAGCATTACCTTATTTATTAAATGCTATTCAGGGTGTTCCTGTATATGCGCCTAATTTAACTGCAGACCTCATTGAAATGATGATTGATCATTATCAAAGACATCAGAAAAAGAATCTTCATATGGAACTCATTCGTGTAAAACGTGATGAATCTATTAAGATTGCTGGTATTCCAGTAGAATTCTTCCCTGAAACACATTCTATTCCTGGAAGTGTTGGTGTAGCTATCTGGACACCTGATGGATATGTTGTATATGGTGGAGAATTCATTATTGACTTTGGTTCTCCTGAAGGATTTAGATGTAATATCCAGAAGATGATGGAGATTGGAAAGAAGGGTGTTCTTGCCTTAATGGTTGAATCATCTGGTGCAAGTAATCCTGGTTATACTTCTCCAAATCATAAGCTTACAAATAAGATTGAATCTATGTTTGAAGATGCATCTGGTAGAATTATTATTTCTTCTTATGCCCAGAACGTCTTTAGAACAAAAGAAATCGTAGAACTTACTAAGAAATATCATCGTCAGATTGTCTTCTATGGTCGTGATAAGTATGATCAGACAAATAGTATTATTCGTTTAGAAAAGACAACACGTGAACCTGTTATTACTGTTCCAAGTAAATATCTAGGTAAGAAAGAAAATGTAGGTATTCCAGCAAAGGATTCTAACTATGTTATTCTTTTAAGTGGTGCACCTAATACAATCTATAATGATATTTGTGATATTTTAGATGGTGGAGATGAACTATTAAAAATCAGAGAAGGGGATACATTTATTGTTGCTTCTCCAGTACTTCCAGGTACTGAAAAAATTGCGAATAAAGCACAGAATGATTTATTTAGAACTCCTGCTGATGTTCATATTCTTAAAAATAAAGAATTACCATCAATGCATGCTTCTATCGAAGATATCAAAGTATTTATTCAGTTATTTAATCCTAAGTACTATGTTCCAATCAAAGGTGAATATCGTCGTTTTGTAGCTAATGCACATATTGCCAATGAAATGGGCATTGATAATGATCATATCGTAATTCTAGATAATGGTGAAAAGTGTACTTTTGAAAATGGACAGTTAGATGAAAATCGTGAAGTCATTGAAATCGAAGATGTCATGATTGATGGTATTGGTGTAGGTGATGTTGGAGAAAAGGTTATTGATGACCGTATCCAGTTATCTAATGATGGAATTGTAGTAGTAGGTGTCACTATTGATTCACGTACTAAAGAAATCATTGCCCAGACAGACTGCCAGACACGTGGATTTGTTTATTTAAAAGATTCTGGTTATGTCATTAAAGAAATTATTAATATCTGTGAGGGTGTTGTTTCTAAATTAAAGGATGATCCTCAAATGGATGTTCAAGATATACGTAATGAGATGAAAGAATTATCTATGCGTTATATTATGAAAGAAACAGGTAAGAAACCTGTATTCATTGGTGTTGTAGTAGAAATATAAGCAGGATTTATTCCTGCTTTTTAAAACTGTGAAAGGAAGTGAAAACATGGCTGAAAAGAAAACAAAGAAACCTAAAAAAGCACCTGTATCCAAACAGCCAAAAAAACAAGAAGAACCTAAATCTAACAAGATCAAAGTAAGACTAATCGCCTTATTCTTATTGTTTATATTCTTTATTAGTATATGTCAATTAGGAATAGTAGGTGGATTCTTCCATACACTCATGGTTTATATTTTTGGTAGTATGATGATTTATCCAATTCTTATTATACTCTCTATTGTATCTGCTTATTTTGTAATAAAGGGAGAAGCACCTCAATGGAAAGGACCACAAGCTATAGGGCTTGTTATGATGATTATTGGTATCTTACTTATTTGTACGTATGCAGGTAATATGCATTCTACAGGTAGTATGAATAACTATATAAAACATGATGGTGTTACAAGTGGTGGTTTAATAGGTTCATTATTATATGCGCCACTAAGTGCTTTATTTTCTCCTATTGGAACTCTTATTTTTGGTATTATTTTACTACTAGCTGGTCTTGCATTATTCTCTAGTAAGTATATTCATCAATATAAAATCAAACAGAATGAAAAAGAAGCACAGGATGCAGTAGAAGTATTTGAAAACAAGAAAGAAACATCTAAAGTAAAAGATTTCTTTGCACCTAAGCAAAAAGAAAAGGGATTCTTCCCTGATAAAGTATTTGAAGAGAAAGAACCTTTAAAGGAACCTGATATAGATCTTACTTTTAATCAAAAGAGTATGCGTTTAGATATTGAAAAGAAGAAACCTAAAAAGATGGAATACAAGGATGGTGTTTATCAGCTTCCTTCATTTGATTTATTAAATCCTATTCGTAATACAGGTAACTTATCAGAAGAAGCCAAACATGCTAAAAGTACAGGAAAGATTCTTGAAAACATGTTTGAAGAATTTGGTGTCAATGCGAATGTAGTACATCTCTATATTGGACCTACAGTTACTAAATTTGAAATTAAGCTAGAAGCAGGTACACGAGTTAATCGTATCTTGCAGTTGCAGGATGATATTCAGCTTGCATTGGCTGCCAAAGAAATTAGAATTGAAGCACCTATTCCAGGTAAACCTTATGTAGGTATTGAAGTGCCTAATAAAACAGCCGCTATGGTCCCATTTAATGAAGTTTATCAGCTTTCTATGCGTGATCATACATGGGATAACAAGTTAGCTGTTCCACTAGGTAAAGATGTATCTGGTAATCTGATTGTCGCAGAACTCAATAAAATGCCTCATTTACTTATTGCAGGGGCGACTGGTTCAGGTAAATCAGTCTGTGTGAACTCTATTATTACTTCTATTCTTATGAAAGCAACACCAGATGAGGTAAGACTCATTCTTGTTGACCCCAAGAAGGTGGAATTATCTAATTATAATGGCGTACCTCATTTATTATCTCCTGTTGTCACTGATCCTAAAAAAGCAGCAGGTGTATTACAGCAGGTTGTTGCAGAAATGGAAAGACGTTATGAAGTTTTTGCAGAGAATGGGCAGCGTAATATGGAATCTTATAATGTTTATGCAAGAACGTTCAATGAAAAGGCTAATGATGAAGATAAAAAAGAAATCATGCCTTATCATGTTGTGATCTTAGATGAAGTTGCTGATTTAATGATGGTCGCTTCTAAAACAGTAGAAGATTGTATTATGCGTATTTCACAGATGGCTCGTGCTGCAGGTATTCATCTTATTGTCGCAACACAACGACCATCTACTGATATTATTACAGGTGTTATCAAAGCTAATATTCCATCACGAATTGCCTTTGCAGTGTCTTCAAGTGTTGACTCACGTACAATATTAGATGCAACAGGGGCTGAAAAACTACTCGGAAAAGGGGATATGCTCTTTAGTCCAATGGGTTCTAGTTCACCAGTACGTGTACAGGGTGCATTTGTGGCAGATGAAGAAGTAAGTCGTGTTGTAGAGTTTGTTTCTAAACAGATGGATGCAAACTATGATGATAATTATGTCAATGCGAAAGAAGTGTCCAATGGTGGTTCTTCAGTCAATGATTCTTTAGATGATACAGAAGAAGAATATGAAGAATGCCGTGAATTTGTCATTAAAGAGCAACGTGCAAGTACTTCTTTATTACAAAGAAGATTCAGAATTGGCTACAATAAAGCCGCCCGTATCATGGATCAATTAGAACAAAATGGTGTTATTGGCCCACAGATAGGTTCTAAACCAAGGGAAGTTTACATTCGAGGTTATAGCGAAGAAGATATTTAAGATATCTTCTTTTTTTGATTAATTAAGCGTTAACACTTTATAAAGTAGCAATAAAGTGTTAAGATTAATGTATATCAAAAGGAGGAATTGAATAATATGAAAAAGCTTATGGCATCTGCTGTAGTACTTTCAATGGTACTCGTTGGCTGCGGTTCTAGTTCTAAAAAGGACACAAAAAAACCAGAAATCGCTTTGATTACTGACTCAGGAGGAATTAACGATAAGTCGTTCAACCAGTCAGCATGGGAAGCAGTAAAAGAGTATGGAACTAAAAATGATAAGGGTTATAAGTATTATAAACCTGCTTCATTCGATACTGCTGGTTATAAGGATCAGATCAAGAACGCTGTTGACAATGGTGCAAAAGTCGTTGTTTTACCAGGTTTCAAATTTGCTGCTGCATTAGGTACAATCCAGAATCAAGAAAAATACAAGGATGTTAAGTTCGTTGCGATCGACTTCACACCTACTGATGAAAAAGATAACGCTGTAGATGTTGCAGATAATGTTTACTGCGCAACTTATAAAGAACAGCAGCCAGGTTATTTAGCTGGTTATGCTGCTGTAAAAGAAGGCTACACAAAGATTGGCTTCATGGGTGGTATGGCACTTCCTGCAGTAATTAACTATGGTTATGGTTATTTACAGGGTGCTAACGACGCTGCAAAAGAATTAAATATTAAAGTTTCTGCAAAATATACTTACACAGGTACATTCAATGAATCACCAGAAATTAAGACTAAAGCTACTGGATGGTACAATGGTGGTACTGATGTAATCTTTGCTTGTGGTGGACAGATTTGTAACTCTACCTTCGCTGCTGCAGAAGATACAAACAAAAAGTCTATCGGTGTAGATAGTGACCAGAAAGATGATTCTAAAACAGTTATTACTTCAGCTATGAAGGGTGTTAAACAGACTGTATTAGATGAAATTACAAATGCTTTCAATAACAAGTTTGAAGGTGGCGCTCATGTATTAGGTGCAGAAGGCGACTACATTGGTCTTTCAACTGATTTCTCAAGATTAAAGAAATTCACAAAGAAAGATTACGAAAAAGTATTCAAAGATGTTAAAGATGGCAAAGTAAAAATTATTACTTACTCAGATGTTGATCAAAATGCGAAGGGTGATCCTAATACAAAGGTATTAAAGGATGCTTTAACTAACGTAACAGTATCTTACGAGAACTAAATAGAACCTATAAAAGTGGCTTAAATAGCCACTTTTTTTGATTGAGAAAGATAACAGATAGGCAGCAAAGATAGATTCCTCATATTATAAGAGATCAATTTTTTAGCAAACACCATAAAAAAATAAGGACCAAAGATTATATGCTCTGGTCCTTATTTGCTTTTTCAATAACGGCTTCCATAGCTTCTCACATGCTTATCTGAACTCATTTACAAACTTAGTCTTGTAACTTACACCAACTGCTTTCATATTGCTTTTTAATCAAATTTTCCCATATTGATTCATTTAAAAAAACTGTTATGAAATGACCGTTGTCAAGACATA
>NZ_FR898842.1:15971-80405 GCF_000437715.1 Catenibacterium sp. CAG:290 | reverse complement strand
ACGAGGTAGTTATTTTTTTGCGTTCTTATCAATGATAATAAGAAGCAATCTGATCACAATACTGATATGAGTAATGTTAAAAAAGATAACAGATACAAATTATTACTAGGATGCATCTTAAATGAGTGGGATATATCTATGACCCTCTCATTTTCTCTATCTGTTTGTGTAAAGAATTTTTTTGTGTTAACATGATGATGTAAGGAATTTCATTGTAGAAGGAGAATAAGAATGAGTAGTGTATTAGATAATATTACGGTGTTATATGATCAGTTATTTGACGCTGAAAAGAAGATTGCGAAGTATATATTAAATAATCCAAAAGAAGTAGTAGATATGACTGTATCTGAACTCGCAGAAACAAGTGATGTCTCTATTGCATCTGTATCTAGATTTTGTCGTAAGGTAGGTTTAAAGGGGTTTGCCCATTTAAAGGTCTCTTTAGCACAGGAACTTGTAGATACACATAAAGGTGGGGAAATATCTAATGAAATATCATTAGAGAATATACCACAATCATTGCAGAATATACTTGCAAATAAAATTACTGAACTTAAACAGACAGTCAATTCGATTAATACAGATGAATTTAAAGAGGTTCTAGAGGGTATTAAAGATGCTTCTAGGGTACAGATAGTAGCAGTAGGAAATACGATTCCTGTGGCTATTGATGCAGCTTTTAAGTTCAATGAATTAGGTATTCCTACAACTGCAGGTACTATATGGGAAACACAGTTATCTTATTCCTTTACTTTAGGTAAAGGAGATGTACTGATTGCAATTAGTAACTCAGGTGAATCAGATAAAGTATTAGAAGCAGTTAAGATAGCCAATAAGAATGGGGCTATGACTTTAGGTATTACTAATAATGCATATTCTGCCATAGGAGAAGAAGTACAATATCATATTACGACTGCAACAAGAGAAAAACTTTTTCTTGATGAGTTCTGTTTTTCTAGAGTTTCTGCAATGACTGTTATAGAGATTATATTCTTATTCTTAACAGTGATGGTAGAGAATGCACATAAGTCTATGATCCAATGTGAAGAGATGTTTGCGGTAGATAAGAGATAATACATACAGATAGCATAATAATTGTTATCTGTTTTTTTTTTTTTTTTTATTATTTTAATTAAAGATTGCAGAGAAATTCCCCCCCCTCTAAAGGAGATTCGATTACTGAAAATAGATTTGATTAAGAATTTGTCGAATAAGTTGGGTATAGATAATATATAGAGAATTTTTTTAAATCAAAAGAAGGAGGAACGAGAAAAAGTTTTTTACAGTAAAATAGCAGCTTAAACGTATATTTAAATAAGACCATCAGCTATCAAAGATAAATGCTAGGTTCTTTTGAATTGAACAGCTTCAAAGAAGTCTTAATAAACAAATACACTAGTATGATATTTTAGTAGGAATAATCTTGCAGCAACTCTGTCAAGTAAAAGTAAGAAGTATATTTTGAATGGATAAGGACTAACAAAAATAGGTGGATACTTAAATGTCAGACTATCTTATATAGATGCATAAGCAACTTGGAAGTCCAGACTTCAAATATGAAGTACGAAGCATTAGGCCAAAGTATACTCTGTAGTGATTGACGCAGAAGATATTAATGTTTATAATTTTAATGTAATTCGGCACAATGATAAAAATGCCGAAAATAAATAAAAATAGGAGGTGATAATTATTATGATAAACAATAATATAATACCTAACAATCAAATGATTATTTCGGTTGAAGAACTAAAAGAAATGGGTTTTAGTTTGTATAAAATAAATCGACTTGTAGAGAAGGGACTACTTAGAAAACTAAATAAGAAATTCTATGAGAATATGACCTTTAAAGGCGAGGAGTTAGAGTTTTATTATATATATGGATATGTACCTCAAGGAGTTATATGTTTAATGAGTGCAGCGGTTTATTACGATCTTACGAATTATATGCCAGATGTAGTTGATGTAGCTATACAAAGAAAATCAAGGGTTTCTACTCTTCCTGATTGGCCTGAAATTGATATTCACTATTATACAAATGAACGATATAGCTTAGGAATAGAGACTATTGCAGATGGAAAAAATCTATTTCATATTTATAATGTTGAAAAAACAGTTGTGGATATAATCTTCTATCGTGATAAGGTAGGAATAGAAGAAGCAAAAGAAGTATTAGTGAATTATTTGAGAAGAAGGGATAGAAACCTCAATCAGTTGATACGTTATGCTGACAAGTGTAAGTGTGGAGATATCATGAGAAAATATCTGGAGGTGCTTGTATAATGAATCCTGAATCTGTAAAAGCACGGTTAAAAAATATGTCTGTGAAAGAAGGTGGATCTATGCAAGATAATCTATTTGCATACGCTTTAGAACGTTCGATTTATAGATTATCGATTTCTGAATATGCAGATAGATTCACTCTTAAAGGTGGAGTTTTTCTATATGCTCTATTCAATAAGCAATTTACTAGAGTGACAAAAGACATTGATTTACTTGCAGATAAAATTCCTAATGATACAGAGAGAATGAGAGATGTGTTTCGCGAGATTTTTTCAATAGAGTATGATGATGCAATACGGTTTGATTTAAATTCATTGAATATTCGTAGTATTACAGAATTTAAAGAATACCATGGAGTAAATATATCCATACATGCATATTTAGGCAGAACGAGAATACCTGTATCAATAGATATTGGATTTGGTGATGTTGTTTATCCAGATAGAGTAGAAATGGATTTTCCTATGATTCTCGATATGGATTCTCCAAAAATATATGCATATTCAATATGCTCTGTAATCGCTGAAAAATTTGAAGCGATTGTATCATTGGGATTAATTAATGGAAGATATAAGGATTTCTATGACATATATATTTTAGTAATACAATTTGATTTGGTAGGATTAGATTTACAGAAGGCAATTCAAGAGACTTTTTCTCATAGAGGGACTACATTCAATGATATTGTTGCTTTTGAGGAAGATTTCGTGGAAGATAATATGAGAAATGACAAATGGAATAACTTTATGAAAAAGAAAAAAGTCATGGGCAACATAAACTTTAAAGATACAATTGAAATTATTAAATCTGTTTTGCTGCCGATAGTAAATGCTATTCAGCTAGATCAAGAATTTGACAAATTATGGTCATGTAAAGAAAAAAACTGGATATGATAATAATATGAATGTGTTAGTATGTTACTGCATAAGTAGAGAAGACTTACATAAGTCTATGATCCAGTGTGAAGAGATGTTTGCGGTAGATAAGAGATAATATATTAGTATAGTGACCGATAACAGAAAAAGTATGACAAAGATGTTTTTACATCTAGTTGTCATACTTTTTAGTATTAATCAAAGTAAATTATTTACATGAAATCTATTGACAAAGAAAGCATTTACATCATATAATAGCGCTGTAATAAAAAGATTTTTATGAAAAAAAGGAGACCATGTAAATGATTTACACAATTACTTTTAATCCTGCATTAGATTATGTTATTACAGTTGATCATTTCCAACAGGGATTAGTCAACAGAGTATGTGAAGAACATATGTTCTGTGGAGGTAAGGGCATTAATGTTTCCGCAATTCTTAAAGAATTAGGTTATGAATCTGAGGCTTTAGGTTTTGTAGCTGGTTTTACAGGTGATGAAATTGTACGTCGTGCTAAGAGTGAGTATGATATCAAGACTGATTTCATCAAGGTAGAAAAAGGTATGTCACGTATTAATGTAAAGATGCGTAGTGATGAAGAAACAGAAATCAATGGTATGGGACCTCAAATCACTGATGAAGATGTAGAAAAGTTATTCAAAAAGCTTGATACATTAAAAGAAGGTGATGTATTAGTTCTTTCTGGTTCTATTCCTAAATGCATTAGTCCTAGAATTTATGAAGAAATTCTAGAAAGATTACAGAACAAGGGTATCTTGTTTGTAGTAGATGCAACTGGACAACTATTAGTTAATGTATTAGCTTATCATCCATTCTTGATTAAGCCTAATAATCATGAAATTGAAGAAATTTTTGATGTTAAGTTAGAAACTGAAGAGGATCTAGTGATGTATGCAAATAAGCTACAGGAAATGGGTGCTCGTAATGTATTGATTTCACTAGCTGGTGATGGTTCTTTATTAGTAGATGAAAATGGCAATACACATCGTTTAGGTGTATGTAAGGGTACAGTAAAGAACTCCGTAGGTGCTGGTGATTCTATGGTAGCTGGTTTTGTGGCTGGTTATTTAAATAATGGAGATTATGATGAAGCTTTAGCACTTGGTACTGCATGTGGTGGAGCAACAGCATTCTCATATTCACTTGCGAAAAGAGACTTCATTGATGAATGTCTCGCACAATTAAAGGGAGAATAAACAATATGAAAATTACTGAATTATTGGACTTAAAGGGCATTGAACTCAATGTCTCAGTGAGTTCAAAAGATGAAGCAATCAACAAGCTTATTGATTTAATGTATGCAACTGGTAAGATCTCAGACAAGGATGCATACAAAGAAGGTATTTTAGCCCGTGAAGCATTGACTTCTACTGGTATTGGTGAAGGAATTGCGATTCCTCATGCTCAGGTTGGGGCAGTTAAAGCACCGGGGTTAGCAGCTATGACTGTGCCTGATGGTGTTGATTATGAATCATTAGATGGTCAGCCTGCTCACTTATTCTTCATGATTGCAGCTCCAGCTGATGGAGGAAGCACTCATTTACAGGCTCTAGCAAAGTTATCCGCATTATTAATGGATGAAGGATTCCGTAAAGACTTATTAAATGCGAAAACACCAGAAGAATTCTTAAGCATGATCGATAAGAAGGAAGCAGAAAAAGATGCTGAAGAAGCAAAAGAAGCAGAAGCTCCAGTCACTACTGGATATAAAGTATTAGCTGTTACTGCCTGCCCTACAGGTATTGCGCATACTTTCATGGCTGCAGAAAACTTAACTAAAGCAGGTGAAAAGCTTGGTTATCCATTAAAGGCAGAAACAAACGGTTCTGAAGGGATCGGAAATGCCTTAACTGCAGATGAAATCAAAACATGTGATGGTATTATCGTTGCAGCAGATAAGAACGTAGAAATGGCTCGTTTTGATGGTAAGCCAGTATTAATCGTTCCAGTCACTGAAGGAATCCGTCATCCTGAAGAATTAATTAATAAGATTAAAAATGGTGAAGCACCTATCTATCATGCAAGTGCTGATGCAAAAGAAGCTGTATCAAATGAAAGTGCTGGTAGAAGCTTCTATAAGCACTTAATGAATGGTGTAAGTCATATGTTACCATTCGTTGTTGCTGGTGGGATCATGATTGCCATCTCATTCTTAGTAGATGATAAGAGTGCAGGGGCTAAGTTTGGTTCTTCTACACCTCTTGCTGCTTGGTTTAATAACATGGGTAACGTATCATTTGGTATGATGTTACCAATCCTTTCTGGATTTATCGCTATGTCTATTGCGGACCGTCCTGGTTTAGCTGTAGGTTTTGCAGGTGGTTTACTTGCTAAATCTGGTGCAACATTCTTAGATCCTAGTGCTGCAAAAGTAGCTGCAACACCTGGCTTCTTAGGTGCATTACTATATGGTTTTGTAGCTGGTTATATTATTCTATTACTAAAGAAGGTATTCAAAGGCTTACCAAAATCATTAGATGGTGTTAAACCTATACCTTTCGTGCCATTTTTTTATTAAACAGAAACAATAAGATATTTATTTATATTCGCGGACAATTATACCATTTTCCGCTTTTATTTTGAAGTTCTTTTGTTACTAAAAGTATATGATTTGAGGTCTTTCTATGCCCTTGATGATAAAACTTAATAGAAATATTATGAAAGTTGATTTATGTCTTGACAACGGTCATTTCATAACAGTCTTCATATTATTTCCCCTTAAATACAAATAACTTACTAATTAAGTAGTTCCCAATAAGTACAAGAATCTGTGCAGCCACCTTAACGCCAATACTATTCATACTCAATAAATTAATACCAACATATAAGATAGCTTCTTCCATTAATAGAGTCGCAACACGACCGCCAAAGAAAGAAACCATTTCCTGGATAATCCCCTTCATACCTTCCGCATTACTATCAAATACCCAGATACGATTAGTCACATAGGCAAATAATACTGCAAGTATCCAAGAAAAGATATTTGCAATCATTGGATTCATATGCATACTGACATCAAAAAAGGCATAAGAGCCAATACTAATAATTGTAGTTAAACCGCCAAAGAATAAATACAATAATACTTCTTTATATTTTTTATAAAACGGATTAAAGATACTAAGAATCTTCCACTCCATAATTCTATCAAAAATGTCTTTATCTTTATTCATTAAATATTCCCTCACTCCACAATTTCTGTAACTAACTAATTTTTTAGTCACATTCGTCTTTATTATATTCTATTTACTCAGTCACATCAAACAAAACAAAAGATTTCATAAAAATTCTGTACTAAAACATTAATATTTATTAAACCACATACTCATACAGTATCATTTATATAATCAAATAACGTTTTATGCTATAATTATTGTGTTTGAATTCAAGGGAGGTTCTTATGAATAAAAAAGAAAAAAGTAAGATTATATTCATATCCGGACTTATTACTTTACTCATTATTTTATGTATTTATGCATTAAGTGGATTTGCACCATTTGGCACTAAAACATTAGCTGTAATGGATGCAAATATTCAATATATTGATTTCTTCTCTTATCTAAAAGATGTTATTGCAGGAAAGAATTCAATAACTTATAGTTTTGGGAAAACATTGGGTGGATCAAATGTAGCTGTACTTAGCTATTATTTATCTTCACCATTTAATTTATTATTATTGTTTTTCTCTAATGCGAATCTCTATACATTCTTTAATATTGTTGTCGCATTAAAGCTTACATTAGCATCCATCGCCTTTGCGTACTTTGTCACAAATAGATTTGAAACATCTTATAAAGACAATAGTATTCTCTTTATTCTACTTTCCTGCGGTTATGGTTTATGTCAATATAGCTTCTTCCAAGCAAGTAATATCATGTGGTTAGATGGCATGTACATGTTACCTTTCATGTTATTACAGGTTTATTATATTGTGCAGGGAAAAAAGAACTGGAATCTATCTATTGCGGTAGGTTTAGCTATTATCTTTAACTGGTATATGGCTGGAATCAGCTGTGTCTTTACTGGTATCTGGTTCTTATTAGAATGTTGTTTATATGCCGTAGAAAACAAAATGACATTCATTCAGTTTATTAAGACTGGTATTAGATATGTGATTGCGATGATTCTAGGAGTAATGGTAAGTGCAATCTTATTCTTACCTACTATTGGTGCTTTAACGAATGGTCCTAGAGGAAGTCTTTCATTTAAAGATTTATTAGACTTCTCTTTTGTAGGTAATATGTTAAGTGTTATTCCTAAGTATAGCTATGGAGCAGAAAGTATGTTAGGATATCCTGCTTTATTCTGTGGAGGACTTGCGATAGTACTTTCACTATCAGTATTCTTCAACAATAGAATCAAAGCAAAAGTAAAGGTAATACTTGGTGTATTCTTATTTGGAATACTTCTATGTCTTTATTGGCATCCTCTTTATTTAGTATTCTCTCTTTTTAAGTCTGTAACCAGCTATAACTATAGATATTCATTCCTTGTTGAATTCTTTATTCTATTCTTAGCAGCATATAATTGTATTTATTTAACAGATAAAAAAAACTTATATTCAATAGGAGTTGCTGCAATTCTATTCTCTTTATTAAATATTTATTTCACTCAACAATATACACCTCAAGAGAAAACAAACGCTTATTTAACTATTTCTATGCTCATAGTATTAACTATCTTATTGATCACAAGTCAGTTAATTACTAATCAAAAGCTAAAATATGTGTTCCTTGTTCTATTGCTTATTGCAAGTTCTGTTGATTTAGGAATAAATTCTAATTTACTTGCAAATTCTCTTTCTATGGATATCTTAAATTATAAATCATATAGAAAAAATCAAGAAAAAATCATCAATCAAATTGAAAGTAATGATGCCTCAAGTTATAGAATAACCCAAACTTCTAACAGAGCATCATATGAACGCAATCTTAATCACGATTATGATGTGAAAACAAAAAGCATGTTTGGTATGTATGATGGTAATTTGACTGCAAACTACAACGAGTCACTATCCTACGGATATAAATCAACAAGTGGATATACTTCTTCACCAGATGGTACACAGTTAGAGTTCTTAAATAAGTGTGGTTATCCTACATATGCAGATTGTTTAACTGTCACAAATACATCTATGTTAGGTATTGATTCATTACTTAGTGTAAAATATGTATTAACTTCTGAAAACTACACTGGTCTAGTAAAGAAAAACAATACTAAACTCAATGGTAAGTATACATATACAAATCCATATTATATGCCTCTCGCATTTACATGTAGTAACTTTGATGCAATCAAGAATGAAAAAGGCTATTTAAACCCATTTGATTATCAGAACTTATTATTTAAACAGTTATTCAATACTTCAAAAGATATCTATAAACCGGTTAAATATTCAGTAATGAAGAAGGATGATTCAAATACAGAAATTAAATTGAATACTTCTAACTATAAGAACATGGTTTATTATGGTTTTATCCCTTGGAATTCAGATTCTGAATCTTATGTTTATAACGGTAAAAATATGATTACAAAGTATGCATGCTGGTTATCACCAACTGTATTCCATATTGAAACAGATAACTCAAATACAAAGTTAAGAGTTGAATCTGCAGACTCTAATTTCAATTATGATAATGCCTATTTCTATGCATTAGATTTAAATGTATTAGATGAGTATGCTAAAACAGCACGTAAGAATGAAGTTAATATCTCAATAAAAAATGGTGCTATTGATACAACAGTTAAAGCAGAAGATAAAGATAGTTATCTCTATTTATCTGTACCTGTAGATGATTGTTGGGATGTATTAGTGAACAATCAAAAGGCAGAAGTGAAGTCATTTGGAAACTGCTTATATGCCATCAAGCTTCATTCTGGTACTAATAAAATTACTATGAGATATCATACAAAATACAAAACATTAGGTATCGGCTTAACAGCAGGCGCAATATTGTTTATAATCGTAAGTGCAATCTATAGAAAAAAACATAGAAAGGAAAACTAAAATGGAAGGTTTATTAAGTATTATAATACCATCTTATAATGAAGGACTATTAATTGATAATACTGCGAATGTTGTAGTAGATATCATGACAGAACATAAGATTCCTTATGAAATCTTATTTGTGGATGATGGTTCTAAAGATGATACTTGGAATAGAATCCAAGCAGCATCAAAGAAACATGAACATGTAAGAGGTGTTCATTTCTCTAGAAACTTCGGTAAAGAATCTGCAATTACTGCAGGTTTAACATATGCAAAAGGGGATTGTTGTGTTGTCATGGACTGTGATTTACAGCATCCACCAATCAAAATTGTAGAAATGTATAAATTATGGCAGGAAGGATATGAAGTTGTAGAAGCTGTCAAAGAGGATAGAGGAGAAGAATCAGGTATCCATAGATTTATGGCTAATACTTTCTATCTAAGTTGACTAATATCGATATGATGAATGCATCAGACTTCAAGCTTCTTGATAGAAAAGTAATGTTAGTACTACTTAATATGAAGGAAAAGAATTCTTTCTTTAGAGCTTTATCTTCATGGGTAGGATTTAAGACAACACAGATTCCATTTAGAGTTGCTGAAAGAGAAGCAGGGGAATCAAAGTGGTCTACTAAATCATTAATTAAGTATGCAATACTTAATATTACTTCTTTCTCTTCTGCACCTATGCAGATTGTCACTATTTGTGGTTTCATCATGTTACTTATCTCTGTAATATTTGGTATTAACTCAATTGTACAGTATGTAAATGGTACAGCTTTAGGAGGTTTTACTACAGTTATTCTACTTCAGTTATTCTCTAGTAGTATTATCATGATCTGTCTTGGTATTATTGGTTACTATATTGCACAGATTTATGATGAAATCAAAGGAAGACCTAAGTTCATCGTTTCAGAAGAATGTTAGAATGGATGTGATTAATCACATCCTTTTTTAATGCATAAAAATAGGGACATACACTGTCCCTAACAAACAATACCATTACGTATTGTGTAATTTATTCCATTGTAATTGTAAGTCCCATTATATGACCAATTTAATTGACCATTTTCTACATAGTACCAAGAACCTGATCCATTAACCTGTGATAAAGTAGTCTTATGCCAGTCAATCTGTCCATGATCCACATAATACCAGGTACCATTATAAAGAACTAAATTCGAATAATCCCAATGAATCATACCATGATAAACATAAAACCAGGCATTGTTGTAGTAGATTAGGTTACTGTAATCCCAGTTGATATGTCCATGATCGATATAGAACCAGTTATTATTGTAGTAAATAAGCCCTGAATGATTCCAGTCTAGCTTTCCTTTAGAAACATAATACCATCCACCAGCATGATAAACTAAACCTGTATAGTTCCAATCGATCTGACCATTCTTTACATAATACCAGGTATCATTATAAAGAACTAAGTCTGTAAAATTCCAATTAATATAACCATGATCAATATAGAACCAGGCATTATTGTAGTAGATTGGATTACTGTAATTCCAGTTAATACGTCCATGATCGATATAGAACCAGGTATTATTGTAGTAAATAAGGCCTGAATGATTCCAGTCTAACTTGCCACCTTTAACATAGAACCATTCATTGCCTTTCTGCACAAGACCTGTATAGCCCCAGTTTACACGTCCACCTACAATATAGTACCAGTCATTACCTGACTGACCTAAACCTGTATAATTCCAGTTTAAGCGTCCTCTTTCAACATAGAACCACTGATTATTGTATTCCACAATTCCTGAATAATCCCAGTTCAGCTTACCTTTTTCAATATAGAACCATTCATTGCCATGCTGAGCAAGACCAGTATAATTCCAGTTTACTTTACCATTCTCAATATAATGCCATTCGTTGCCATACTGAGCGAGTCCAGTATATTCAAATGGACTATAAGAATAGTTTAAATCTACTCTACCTGAAATGCCTGGTATACTTCCTGAAGATGAGCACTGCCACATATCATACTTGCCGTGATAATTACAGACAGTATTGTATTGTGCAACCCACTTAGTCCAGTTATTAAAACGACTATCAGTCAAATAATTAGTAAACCAGTTCTTATTCGCATAAATACCAACAGTATAACCCCTGGCAGATAGCTTATCACAGAATGTCTGTGCAATATCCGCAATCTGCTGCTTAGTGAGCCTGTCACGTATCTTATCTTCTTCTAAATCATAATAAACAGGATACTTGAACTTCTTACCTTCTAATAAGCGAATTGCATGATCTGCTTCACTAGATGCTTTCTCTACATTATCCGCATAAGAATATAGGTAAACACCATAAGGAATATTGTTGTCTGTACATCCCCTTACATTTTCTTCCCATTTCTTGTCATCCTGACTCTTAACATTTTTACCATAACCGCATCTGATAATCGCATACTTTACTTCTGACTGTTTGACTCTCTTCCAGTCAATAGTGCCATTATGATAGCTTACATCAATCCCCTTGCAAATAGCCTTTGGATCATCGGGCCATCCTGAATTCAAAGAAGCACGTGCAGCATAATTCGCGTAGCCTCTTTTCTTTGCACGCCCATTTGAATATCTAAAGCTATTTGCTATATCATTCCTTTCATTATAGTTAATATCTTCACCAAATGCTGGAAGAGTAGTACTACTTACAACCATCAGGAAAGATAAAACTGTAACGCATAATCTCTTAAATAGTTTTTTTATCAGTGTGTCCTCCTTCGCGTTAAATCATTTTAACATGTGTATTATGAATCATCAATTTGTATCAATAATTTCACATAATTCATTCTGATGTAAAAATAATAAAATCAATAAGCACAAAGTAAATGCGCTTTCATGCATTTAATAATATAACATCTAAATTATAGATTGTCAAACATTATCGTATGATTTGATATTCAAATAATTATGAAGTTTACAATTATACAGTGTATGTAAGCAAAAATACCTATACACTACACATTTGTTTTTTCTTTACAGATGTTGTATATTATAAACTCAAGAAAGAGGGGAGAAACATTATGACTAAAAAGAAGAAATTACGTATACTACTTACTCTATTAATCATAATCTGGATGGGGATTATATTCTGTTTTTCTAATCAAACAGGTCCTAAAAGTTCCTCTTCTTCCCAATCAGTCATCTATCTCATAGGACACATATCTAAGACATTAACTGGACACAATATAGTGAATACATTATCTACAGATGCTTTTAGCTTTATAGAATTCATTATTCGTAAATGTGCACATATGTTTGTATATTTCGTTTTAAGTATTCTTACAATGTTGCTGATGTTTACTTATGAAACTTATCCCTTACGCTTTAAATGCTTTATATCACTACTAGTGAGTTTCCTCTATGCATGTTCAGATGAACTTCATCAGTTCTTTGTAGGAGGACGTAGTGCAAGCTTTAGAGATGTTATGATAGATTCTACAGGAGCATGTATTGGGATATTACTTACACTTATTATTTATACTCTAATTAAAAAGGCACAGCGTCATTATTAGCTGTGTCTTTCGTTTGGCTTAAATTCTACATAGTCATAAGAATCTTCATCTGTATAATGCCACCATTCACCCTCATATCCTATAAAGCCATACTTCTCCATTGTTTCTTCTAGTAATAGAACATGTTTAAGAGGATCACCTGTTAACCATGAATAATCTCTACTTGCTTGACTCGTAAAATCATCAAACTCTGTAGGCATCTCTATTTCACTTCCATCACTCTTTACAAGAGTCACATCTACAACATTTCCAAAATTATGTGTCTTAGGACCATTTGTAGGATCAGCAACAAACTCATCATCATGGATCAGTTCCCAGAAATATTGTTGTGCAGTAAATGGTCTATAAGCATCCCAGATTTTTAAACTATAACCTATTTCTTTTAACTCTTCCTGAACCTTCTTGAGTTTAAGTGTAGTACCTCTTCTTAAATACGCTTCATCAAAATCATATACTTTAGTATGTGTAAAATTACGTTCTGTTGCATAACGTAGTTCCACATATATATCAGGTATATAATCTTTTACTCTCACATAATCACTTTTCATAACTTCTCCAAAAGAAAATCCAGGGAATAACCCTGGATCCTAGTAATTGTTTTTGACTTGAATACGTGTAATAGCCTTCTTTAATGCAATTTCAGCACGCTGTAAATCGACATCTGGATTCTTTGATCTTAATCTCTCTTCAGCTCTTGCCTTTGCTTCTTCAGCTCTGCGTAGGTCGATTTCTTCTGGTGATTCAATATCATTCACAATAAGTGTAACAGTATTATCACCATCTACATAAACAAATCCACCACCAACAGCGAATTCATATCTGTCTTTATCAATCCTATAATTCATTTCGGCGATTTCCACACCACTCGCCAATGGCATATGGTGAGCAAGTATACCCATCTGACCATCAGTTGTTCTAATGTTCAGAATATCTACGTCTACATCCCTGTAGGTACCTTTAGGAGTGACGATATGTAAATGAAATTTACTCACTTAAAGATTCAGCTTTCTTTACTGCTTCTTCAATAGTACCTACATTATGGAAAGCCTGCTCTGGTAAATCGTCATATTTGCCTTCTAGAATTTCTTTAAATCCTTTTACTGTATCTTCTACATGTACATACTTACCATCTAAACCAGTAAACTGTTCTGCAACAGTAAATGGCTGTGATAAGAAGTTTCTAATTCTTCTTGCACGTGCAACGATTAGTTTATCTTCTTCACTCAATTCATCCATACCAAGAATTGCGATAATATCCTGTAATTCCTGATATTTCTGTAACATCTGAGTTACTCCATGAGCCACTTCATAATGTTCTTTACCAACAACGTTTGGATCAAGACCTCTAGAAGAAGAGTTTAGTGGATCTACTGCAGGGTAAATACCTAATGCTGCAATACTACGATCAAGTACAACTCTTGCATCAAGGTGTGTGAATGTAGTTGCTGGAGCAGGGTCAGTCATATCATCGGCAGGTACATAAACAGCCTGTACAGATGTAATAGAACCCTGTTTAGTTGAAGTAATACGTTCCTGTAACTGACCCATTTCAGTTGCAAGAGTTGGCTGATAACCTGCCTGAGATGGAACACGTCCAAGTAGGGCAGATACTTCTGAACCAGCCTGAGTGAAACGGAAGATATTATCGATGAATAGTAAGACATCCTGTCCCTGTTCATCACGGAAATATTCCGCCATAGTAAGTGCTGATAATGCAACTCTAAGTCTTGATCCAGGTGGTTCATTCATCTGACCAAACACTAGTGTTGTCTTATCTAATACACCACTTTCTTTCATTTCATAATACAAATCATTACCTTCACGAGAACGTTCACCAACACCGGCGAATACTGATAAACCGTTATGTTCAGTTGCGATGTTGTTGATGAATTCCTGGATAAGAACTGTCTTACCTACACCGGCACCACCGAATAGCCCGATCTTACCACCCTTGATGAATGGACAGATCAAGTCAACGACTTTAATACCTGTTTCAAGAATTTCAGTTTCAGTTCTCTGATCAGCAAATGTAGGTGCTGATCTATGAATTGGCATATGTTTTTCTTCAGTCAATTCATCTTTACCATCAATAGAATGTCCTAATACGTTGAACATTCTACCAAGTGTTTTATTACCTACTGGAACACTAATAGGTGCATTAGTATCCACAGCATCCATACCTCTTGTTAGACCATCAGTAGGACCCATTGCGATACATCTTACAATATCATCACCAATATGCTGAGCAACTTCTACAGTTAACTCTTCACCATGGTTATCAATTGTGATGGCTGTATTTAGATCTGGAAGATCTTTATCCGCAGCGAACTGTACATCGACAACTGGACCCTGAGCCTTGATAATCTTACCAACATTCAAAGACATATGGCACCTCCTTCTTATTGTGCATTGGCACCAGCAACGATTTCACTTACTTCACTTGTAATCGCGCTCTGACGTGCCTGGTTGTATTTTAATAACAACTCATCTGTTAATTCATTAGCATTGTCTGTTGCATTCTTCATAGATGTTCTTCTAGACGCATTTTCTGCAGTCACTGATTCAATCAAGTAACCATAGATAACGGCCTGTAAATACATCGGAATTAAGCTTCCAAGTACTGATTCAGGACTTGGTTCAAACAATGTATCTTTATGGAATTTCTTATCAGAGACAAGATCTTCTGCCTTAAGTGGAAGAAGAGTCACATCTCTAGGTACGAAAGTTAAATCATTCACATATTCTGTATATACAATATGAATAGACTTAATTTCTTTTTTCTTATAGCCTTCTAGAAGTGAAGCAACTAATCTCACAACACTTCTAAAATCAAGGGTCGTATTAAGGTCTACATAAGTACCATCTACTTCACCTTTAAAATGTTTCTTAAACTGATTTAAGCCTTTATTACCAATCGCAATAATCTTCTTGGCATCATTGACTGATGCTTCAACCTGCTTAAAGATATTAGAGTTATATCCACCACATAAACCTAAAGTAGAGGTGATAACAATATAAACATCTTCACCCTTATTATTTAATACTAAATAAGGAGAATCAATATCATTTCCTGCAGAAGATAAGATCTGTGCACAAGTATCCTTTACCTGTGTATAATAAGGCTTCATGTCATTCAACTGATTTCTAGTCTTAGAAAGCTTAGAGCTAGCAACAAGTTCCATAGCTCTTGTGATTTTCTTAGTAGATTCAATTGATTTGATACGACGCTTGATGGCTTGCATCTGCCCAGCCATAATTAAGCCTCAGCTTTCTGTAAGTTTTCGAACTGAGTTGTATAAGCCTTAACAGCTTCCTTCAACTTAGCAGTTAATTCATCAGATAATACTTTCTTTTCTCTGATTTCATCAAGAAGATCACTATGTGCAACAGCAAACTTCTCTACTAAACCATCCATGTATTCCTGTACCTTTTCCACTTTAACATTCTTAACGAATCCATTTTCAAGTGCAAATAGAGTAATAATCTGATCAATAACATCTCTTGGTGCATACTGTGCCTGTTTTAATACTTCACGTACACGTTCACCATGTTCAATCGCATTCTTAGTTGCCGCATCTAAGTCAGAACCAAACTGTGCGAATGACTGCATTTCTTCATACTGTGCTAATTCATACTTTAAGTTTCTAGAAACCTGCTTCATAGCTTTGATCTGTGCTGTAGAACCTACACGTGATACAGATAAACCTGTATCAATGGCAGGTCTGAAACCAGCATTGAATAATTCCTGCTGTAAGAAGATCTGACCATCAGTAATAGAAATAACGTTAGTAGGGATATATGCTGAGATATCACCTGCCTGTGTTTCAATGATTGGAAGGGCAGTGATAGAACCTCCGCCATTTTCTTCATTTAAACGACAAGATCTTTCTAATAGTCTTGAATGTAAGTAGAATACATCACCTGGATAAGCTTCACGTCCTGGTGGTCTCTTTAATAATAGAGACACTGTACGATAAGCTACGGCATGCTTACTTAAATCATCATAAACGATTAATACATCCTTACCCTGGTCAAGCCATTCTTCAGCAATAGCACAACCTGCATAAGGAGCAATATACTGAACTGGAGCAAGTTCAGAAGCTGATGCAGAAACAACAACAGTATAATCCATTGCGCCTGCCTTCTTTAATTTTTCAACAACCTGTGCAACTGTAGAGTTCTTCTGACCAATTGCAACATAGATACAGTACATATCCTGACCTTTCTGGTTGATGATTGTATCAACAGCGATCGCTGTTTTACCAGTCTGTCTGTCACCGATGATTAACTCACGCTGACCTCTACCAACTGGAATAATTGCATCAATAGTAGTGATACCAGTCTGTACTGGCTGATCTACTGATTTTCTTGTCATAACACCAGGAGCCACTCTTTCGATTGGTCTAGTCTTTGTAGTGATAATTTCACCCTGACCATCAATAGGCTGTCCTAAAGGGTTAACGACACGACCAAGCATTGCATCACCTACAGGTACTTCAATGATCTTACCTGTACGTCTTACTTCGTCGCCTTCTTTAATTTCGTCCGCATTACCTAATAAAGTAACACCAACACTATCTTCATCTAGGTTCATGACCATACCATAAACATCACCTGGGAAAAGGATCAATTCACCTAGCATTGCATTGTCTAAACCATGAACAACACTGACACCGTCACCAACAGTCATAACTGTTCCGACGTCTTTCTGTTCCATGACATCATCATAATGCTTAATCTGCTCTTTGATTAAAGCACTGATTTCATCGGGTCTTAATGCCACTTGCGTCACCTACTTTCTCAACAGCTCAGTCTTGAGCTTGCTGACTTTGTTCTTTAATGAGCCATCATAGACACGGTTCTCAATCTGAACCTTAACACCACCAATAAGTGTCTTATCTTCAACAGTTCTTAAAGTAATTGTTTTGTTTTCTTTCTGAGAAATCGCTTCTTCAATTGTCTTAACCTGTTCATCGCTTAATGCGAAAGGTGTGAAGATAACGCCTTCCTCGATACCAAGATGCTTATTACTCATCTTAATAAAGCTTTTTGTAATAGGCGCAATGTATCTTGTTCTTCTTTTCTTTACAAGCAGTTTAAGAAAATTCAATACATAATGATTTACTGAAGTGCCAAAACCTTTATCAAGTAATGCACACTTTGCTTCATCATCTACAAGCACATGAGAGAAGAATTTTTCAAATTCTGGATTACTTTCTAAAACTGTATCAACTAGTTTCATGTCTGCTAGATAATCTTCTAGCGCATGATCTTCTAACGCTAACTGATATAAGCTTTCAGCATAACGTTCTGCAACATTTGCATCCATTAGTTAACAACCTGTTTTACGAAATCATCTACTAAAGCTTTATTGGCTTCAGTATTCATATTCTGATCCATGACTTTAGTAGCCACTTCAACAGCAACATCCACAATTTCTTTCTTCATTTCATCCTGTGCTGCAAGCTTTTCAGATTCAATTTCATGGCGAGCCTGTTCAATCTTTTCTTGAGCCTGCTTGTTAGCTTCATCCATGATTTTACTCTTAGCCTTTACGGCATCTTCCTTAGCCTGATCTATGATTTCTTTATACTGTTTTGCAGCTTCTTTAGCCTGTTTTTCACTTTCTAGAAGATATTCAGATGCTTTTTCATTCTTAGCCTTCGCATCATTGATATTACCTTCTATAAAATCAGCTCTCTTCTGGAAGAATTCTAATACATAATTCCATAAATATTTCTTGAACAGAAGAAGCATGATTGCAGTGGAACATAACTGAACAATCATAGTGGTAGGGTTTGGAAATAACTTTGCGGCTATATCTGGCATAGTTTTTTCCTCCTTAAACTATTTTTTATTTGAATACGAATAATAAGATGAAAGAAATAAGTAAACCATAGAGGGCTACTGTTTCTGTTAAGGCGATACCTAAGATCATAGTAGTACGGATCTTGCTTTCAGCCTCAGGATTTCTTCCAATTGCAGATACTGCATGAGCGGCAACTAAACCTTCACCAATACCTGTACCTAAACCTGCAAGTACTGCAATACCAGCAGCGATTGCAATTAAACCTCTTGTCATAATCAATTTCCTCCTATTGACATTTTTTCATTTATTCTTCATCTGGATTTTCATTAGAAATCAGAATTGAAGATAGTGTAACGAATACCAGTGCTTGTACACATCCAGAGAATACATCGAAATAACAATGTAATAATGGTGCTACCACTGGTCCTAAAAAGTTGAATGGAATCAACTTGTAACTTAAGAATGATGTTGCCTGATATACTAAGGCCATAATAAATGTACCACTCAATAAGTTACAGAAAATACGCATTGATATAGAAATCAATGGTGAAATCAAACCAAATAGGTTTGTTGGGGGAATCAAAGTTCCCTTAATATAACTGCCAACACCCTGATACTTAATCGCATTAATCTGAATTAATACCCATGTAATTAATGTTAAGGATAACGTGATTGAGTAGTTAGTAGTTGGCGCATCAAAACCTGTTAATCCAAATAAGTTAGATACCAACAGCCATGCAAATAACATAGAGAAATAAGGATAGTAGTTCTTCGCATATTTCTTAGGCATGATTGTGCCCATATAATCGTAAACCATCTTAATGGCGGTTTCAACAAGAAGAACCACACCTTTTGGTCTCTTAGTTGGATCTGCTTCTCTTATTTTTTTACCTGCATAAACAAAGAAAATAGAAAGTATCACAGTCACAATCAATGATGATATCAGTTCTGGCTGAATAGTGATTTTCATTATCTCATACGCCTCCTTTCTCCATATGCATGTATATAAATAGAAATCTTTACTACTAGATAGCCCAGAAATACAGTATACATATTTACTATTTCTGGAAAAAATCCAGCTATCGCAAAACCTACTGCAAATATAAACAATTTAGCCATAAATAACATAACCGCAATTGTCTTACCTGCAGTCTGGATAGAAAGTATTGTATCAGTCATCTTCATATTGATCTGTAGAATTAATAAATCAATAAGATAACCTAATACAAATCCTACGCAGTAGCTGATTGAATGAAGAATGATGGAAAGTATAACCGCAAGAATCAATCCTGCAAGAAATACTTTAACAGAAGTTCTTCTTACTTCATATTCATCAAATCCCATTAATTAGTACCAAACAAGCGGTCTCCCGCATCTCCTAAACCTGGTACAATATATCCCTTGTCATTTAGTTTTTCATCTAATGCAGCTAAAGTAAGCTTAACATCTGGATGATGTTCTTCAATGTATTTCACACCTTCAGGTGCACCTACAAGGCAGACAAGTTCAATATCCTTCGCACCACGATCTTTAATATTCTGGATAGCCATATCAGCTGAACCACCAGTAGCAAGCATAGGATCAAGAACAATAACCTTTGCGCTCTCTAATCCCTTAGGAAATTTAGCATAATATTCATGAGGAATCAATGTTTCTTCATCTCTATACATACCAATATGACCTACTTTCGCAGTTGGAATGATTCTTCTGAAGCCATCTACAAGACCCACACCTGCACGTAAGATAGGTACAAGAATAATATCTCTATCTAGTTCATAACCTGTTGTCTTACAAATAGGTGTTTCAATTTCCTTTTCTTTTAAAGGATAATCTTTTGTGACTTCATAAGCCATCAACATTGCGATTTCATCAAGGTTCTGCTTGAAAATATAGTTTGATGTCTTTTCTTCTCTCATAATTGAAAGTTTGTGTTTAATTAATGCATGATTGAGTACTTTAACCATCTTATGACCTCCTAGTATTTAATATCGTCATACATAGTCACTTTATCAGTTAACTTCTTTACTCTTGCAAGACATTCATTCTTTACTTCATCAGTTTCTTCATTCTTTAAACGATAAGCAATAATCTTTCCAACTTCTCTGAAGTCATCTTCCTTGAATCCTTTTGTGGTCATTGCTGGTGTACCAACACGGATTCCAGAAGCCTTGAAAGGTTTTTCTGTATCGAAAGGAATCGCATTCTTATTAGCTGTAATATTGATTTCATCAAGTAATCTCTGAGCTTTCTTACCTGTAATACCACAGCTGCTCTTTACATCAATAAGTAATAGGTGATTATCAGTACCACCAGTTACAAGACGGAATCCTTCTTCCTTTAAAGATTCTTCTAAAGCTTTTGCATTCTTAATGATTTGATGACTATATTCCTTGAATTCAGGCTGTAATGCTTCATAGAAGCAAGCTGCTTTAGCCGCAATAATATGCATAAGAGGTCCACCCTGCATACCAGGGAAAACAGCTCTATCAATATCTTTTGCATACTTTTCCTTACACATGATGACACCACCTCTAGGACCTCTTAAAGTCTTATGAGTTGTAGTAGTCACGATATCTGCATAAGGGAATGGAGATGGATGATCTCCTGCAGCAACTAAACCAGCGATATGTGCCATATCTACCATAAAGATAGCTCCAACACTATGTGCTACTTCAGCCATGAATTTGAAATCAATCGTTCTTGCATAAGCACTTGCCCCTGCAACAACTAACTTAGGTTTGATTTCTTCACATAATCTCTTATATTCATCATAATCAATTCTTTCTGTTTCCTTATCAACACCATAAGCATGGAATTCATAAGTCTTACCAGAGTAGTTTAATGGATGTCCATGAGTTAAATGCCCACCATCATTTAAAGACATACCTAGTACTTTATCACCTGGCTGTAATAAAGCAAAATAAACAGCTGTATTCGCTTGTGCACCAGAATGAGGCTGAACATTTGCATACTCACAGCCAAATAACTTCTTAAGTCTTTCCTGTGCCAATGTTTCTACTTCATCCACAAACTGACATCCACCATAATATCTCTTACCTGGATATCCTTCAGCATATTTATTTGTTAGAACTGAGCCCGCAAGCTCCATGATTTCTTTAGATACAAAGTTTTCGGAAGCAATTAATTCAATATTGTTTCTTTGTCTATTCAATTCTCGCTCAACACTCGCAAATACTTCTGTATCTCTCATAATACTTACTCCTTTTCTAAAGCCATCATTTTTTCAATTCTCTTAACATGTCTTCCACCTTCAAAATCAGTATGAAGCCATGCATTAAGAATTTCAACAGCGAGTCCTTCTCCAATAACTCTCTGTCCCATTGCAATCATGTTAGTATCATTATGAGCTCTTGTCGCTTTTGCACTAAATACATCATGACATAATGCGCAGCGGATACCATCTACCTTATTACATGTAATTGATACACCAATGCCTGTTCCACAAACAACGACACCTTTCTCACATTCTCCTGATGCAACAGCTTTAGCTGCCTTAGATGCATAATCAGGATAATCACAAGAGTCTTCAGTATAAGTACCATAGTCTACAACTTCATAACCCTGTTTCTTCATTTCATCAATAAGAACATTCTTTAAACGTAATCCACCATGATCACAAGCGACTGCAATTTTCATAATATACCTCCTCGATTTCTTCTTTGGTAATTAAACCTTCTCTTAGTATTCTCACATCACCTTGACTTAAATCCACGACTGTAGATGCAGTTGCCGAAGCAGTCTGTCCTCTGACAACCATATCAATCTGTCCATCAAGCTGTGCAAGTACTTCTTTTTCGTTTGTTGTATTCCCTTGACCAGATAAATTAGCACTTGTTACTGATAAAGGCCCTGTCTGATCAATGAGTGACAAAACGAAAGAACTGTCTGGGATTCTAATACCTATTGTATCTTTTCCACTAACATGTCTCGAATCCACACTATCCAGTCTTTTTAATACGATTGTCATTCTACCTGGCATAAACTTATCAATCACTCTCTGGGTACCCTCGTCTACTAAGCCATACTTCTTTACATCATCTTTTTTTGACAACATAAGAGTCACTGCTTTATTCGGGTTACGTTTCTTGATTTCCATAATTCTATCAAGACCCTTCAAATCATCGAATAAGCAGGCAACGCCATAAACAGTTTCCGTAGGAAATGCAACAATCTTCCCATCTCTTACTGCACTTACTAATAAATCCATCTGTTCTGGTCCTATAACCTGTGTCATTAAAATCACCTCATATCGGTATTATTCTAACACAAAAACTTTCTTAAAAACATATATTTATCGCTTTCCAACATACCCTTTTCTACTTACAAATTCATATATCTGTCAATTATTTATTCAAACTTGATTGTTTGTATATGAATTCTTCACAGAATATCTTATATAATAAATAAAAGGAGGCATTTTTTCGTGAAAAAGAAGAATGTAGTTATTGGTACAATAGGCGCAGTAGCTGCGGCATCTGCCACTTATCTTGCAGCAGGGCGCATTGCGATAGAAAAAGTATGTACAAGATGCAAAAAAGAAAAAGTAGGATTAAAACATCCAATAAGTGAAGATGATAAACAATGGCTAGATCATCAGACATTTATTGATATGGAAATCACTTCTTATGATGGATTAAAGCTAGAAGGGCAGTTCCTTCCTTATCCTGATTCTAATAAATTAGTAATCTGTGTTCATGGATTCCATTCTTACCATTATCGTGAGTTTGCATATTATATTCGTTTCTATCATGAACTTGGTTATAATATCCTTCTTCCAGATAATAGAGCGCATGGACAATCAGAAGGACATTATATTGGTTTTGGATGGCTTGACCGTTTAGATATATTAGAATGGATTAAAAAAATGGAAGAGTACTTCCATAATGAACCTATGAGCATTGTCTTACATGGTATATCCATGGGTGGGGCAACAGTCCTCATGGTAAGTGGTGAAGAATTATCTGATAATGTGAAAGCTATTGTCGCTGATTGCAGCTATACAAGTGCTTATGATGAATTCAAATACTACTTAAAGAATAAAGGATGTCCACCATTCTTATTACTTCCTAGTGCTACATTATTATCTAAAAAGACAGTAGGGTATAACTTCAAACAGGCCAGTGCAGTCAATCAAGTCAAGAAGTCTAAAACACCTACATTATTTATACATGGTAACCAGGATCACTTTGTGCCTACTTACATGGCATTAGAACTCTATAATGCCTGTCAGGCAGAAAAGAAATTACTTATTGTGAATGATGCTGCACATGGTGAATCTTATCATAAAGAGAAGAAACTTGTTCAAAGCAATATTACTCATTTCTTAGAGAAATATGTAGGCTGATTATTATGGCGTAGCTGACCAATAGAAAGTTGATTTATGTCTTGACAACGGTCATTTCATAACAGTTTTTGTATCTAATGTATATGTATGATATTGAGGATTCCAAGCTGGAATGGTGTCACTTTCAGTAAATGTAAGATTTCCACTTTCCATTGGAAGCATTCTATAGACTAACTTGCGATTTGTAGTATAGATACATTTGAGTTGATTATTTTTTAAACGATAAATATGCGTATTAGGTGCAATATACTTACTTCCCTTACCCGCATTTGCATCTTCTAATGCCTGATCTTCTTCTTTTTGATTACTTGCACATAGATATAAATCATGATTGAAAACATCATAGACCATATGATCAAAATCTAAATCCTCTTCTGCCTTAATCTTACTGAACTTCTTTGTTTCTATATTATAACGATAAGGCTTGAGTAATCTTTGACCTTTTTCTACGCCTAATACATAGATATTATTCTCTACAGGAATAATCTGATTCATTGCAATAAATCCACCAGACAACTTTTTAGATTTCTTTGTATCAAGATCATAAGTATACAGATGATCGCCACTATTATCTTCTTCAGCATAATATACAGCATTATTAGACTTAGAATAAATACCAAGTGGATTAGAAGAAGTATACTTTTTAGTCACTTTCTTAGTAGATAATGAATATTCATAGATATTCACTACTACGTTCCCTTTCTTATCATATCCACTCGTTGTAATAGATAGATAACGTTCTTTATTTGTTTTACAGCCCGTTAATACAAAAATACAGAGTACCACCAACAATTGAATTAACTTTTTCATAGCCATTCCTCCTTCTTATTCAATTGGAATACCTCTTCATATATATTATATATGTTTGTTTATAACACATACAATCACAAAACACCCTTTGAGTAATCTGTTGTTTTTTTGTTTACAGATTATATAATTATGTTAGCGCTAACATACTTTTATAAAAAGAGGTGAACTTCTATGATTGAATTAAAAAACTTTACATACAAAACAAATAAAATTCTTTTCGATGGTGCATCTTTCAAAGCCCCTTCTACTGGAATGATAGGTATCGCAGGTGAGAGTGGCTGTGGAAAAACCACCTTCTTAAAAATCATCTCTAAACAGATTCATCTAGACTCTATGGTGAATGATGCCACTTCTATATTCTATGGAAACCAGGATGCATTATTAAAAAAAGACCTTACCATTATTCAACAATTTGAATTAATAGAATCTGTATACAATAGAGAGCATGATCAAAATACAATAGATGAACTATTCAACAGTTTAAATATTAAAGCCAGCTTATCACAGAAATATGATTCTTGTTCCTTAGGTGAAAAGAAAAGAATAATGATAGCCTTAAGTGTTTATTCTAATAGTCCTTGTATTATATTAGATGAGCCTCTATCTTCTGTAGATTATGAAGATAAGCATTCCATTATGAAATTATTAAAAGAATATAGTCATAACCGTGTTATTATTCTTACTATTCATGATGAAGAATTTGATGAATATTTGGATATTAAGTATTTAATTGAGAATCTTCAATTTACTCGTATCAAAGATAATGAAAGTAATGGCGAACCACTTTCAGTGACTCATGAATTTACTCCCAAAAGAATTGCACATGTAAAAAGTAAGAAAGAAAAGTTCAGCATCCTCTTATATGCTTTGTTGTGTTTAGTTATTATCAATATGACTTTATATTCTGGTATTGAGTTATATATGACAAACAAGAATACAGCATCTATGATGGATAACTTAACTAGTAAAATTATCTATACAGGAAAAGAATACATTACAAGAAATGAATTACCTTCTGGTTATAAGTTCATGGAATATGATCAAGGATTTTCTATGACTCCTCAAGAAATACAATCTATTCAAGCTATCAAAGGAGTTAAAAGTATAACAAGCTATTATCAGTTCCCAACTCGTAATTATGATACAAGAAATGATGAGGATGATAATTTAATTGCATATATGTCAGTCAAGGGAAGAGAATATTCTACTGATGACAACGTTTTTGTATCAAGCTATATAAAAGGTCAGTTTGGTAATAAAAACAAAAATTATATAAGCGAAGGTCTTATAAAAACGTTAGAATTGACTGATTCAGATTTTCCTATAACCATGAAAATGGATATAGGTGTACCTGTATGTTCTACTGAATATAATGGCACTATGCGATATGGTGATCAAAATGGATTACAGAAAAAATCTTATGATGTAATTGAACGACATCCTGTTTATCAGAAGAAAAGAGTATCTATTAAAATCTATGGTGTCATCAAATCAAATGAAGATCAGGATGACTTCACAGGAAATAACGCATTAAAAGTCTATTTAAACAATGACTTTGCGAACTCTATTATAAATAAATATCGTACAACTAATGTTTCAATTAGTTTATATGAAGATCTAAATGAACATATTGTTGATTATGTTCCTGCAACTTATGCAGTAGAGTGTAAAAATGCAAGTTATGTAGATCAGGTAAGAAATGGGCTCAATAAGATATCTCCAAACATCGTTACTTATATACAGAGTGACGATTATAAACAAACAGCAAAGATGCGTCAAAAGGATTCTAAAAATACAAAGACTATGATTCTCATCTATACTGTTGTGGGTCTTATTGCCTATGTTGTTTTCTTAATCCTCTATAATAAATCAAGAGAATATATAAGATATCGAGAACTTGATTTAAATGAGAAACAGATTCAATCCATCCATATGGTTGATATACAGTTTATGTCTACATTCCTGTTTATAACTGTTCTTCTTTCCTTCTGTCTAAGACTATTCTCATCGAGTGAATTTGCATTAGTAAGTAATTCAATCAAGATGATTATAGGTTTAGTAAGTGCTGTTGTGACTACATTTGTCTTCTATATTACAAATAAAAGAATGGTAACGAGTACGGATCATGATTGATATTAAACATCTTTCTATCACATTTGATAGAGTGATTTTTGATGATGCAAGCATCACCTTATCTAACAACAGCATTACTACAATCAAAGGAAAAAGTGGTACAGGTAAAACAACCTTATTGAATCAATTAGGACTTGTAGCCCCTTTAGCCTGTGATTATTTAATCGAGGGTCATTCTATTGATGACCCTCTTACTACAAGGAAAGAAAAGATCGGTTATGTACATCAAGAAAGTACATTATTCAATAACATGAACATTAGAGAGAATATGGAATTCGCATTCCTACTCTCCGGGCAGGAATATAACGAAACTAGAATGAATGATATTCTATGTTCTATGAAGATAGAACATCTACTCAATCAGACACCTGATCATGTATCAGGAGGAGAAAGACAACGTGCAGCTATCGCCTTTGCATTAATGAAAGATCCTTCTCTCCTTCTTTTAGATGAACCAACTGCTTCTCTAGATTCTATTAACTGCAAGTTATTAATAGAACTACTGAGTGATTATATTCATACACATCCAGTATGCGTTCTTATCGCAACACATGATAAACGTATTATTGATTATGCAGATGATCTCTATGAGATTCAGAATCATAAAATAGTACCTATCAAAAAGAGTATGATAGAAGAACTAGAAACCACTTCTATTAATAGAAAACCACAAAACTATTTATCTTATTACAAAAAGCATCTTATACGTTCTTCTAAAATCCTATATATACTTTTTGGTTTGATTCTTTCTATGACTATAGGTATATTAGGATATCGTACATACTATTCACATGAGATTAATGCGATACAAGAGAAACTACTAGATATACGCCTCTATTATGGAAATAACAGTAAGAATGCTTATGATTCTATTACTGAGCCCATTAGAATGGATATAAGAAGAGACCTCAATGAAATAGAACATATTCATATCACTCCATTCTATGAAACAGTGACTGACACTTTGATTGTACAATCTTATACCGGTGATATAATCAAAGCATCTCGTACAATCAAGAATTTAGGTAAAGACATCACCATCAATAATCATACTTTTCATGTTTCATCCTACATAAACAAAAAGAATACTATTTCTTCTCAAGGAGATGATGTACTCTATCTTCCTGAAGCTCTATATAGGAAATACTTTGAGATTGATGATGTAAAGATGTTACTTGTGAGAGTGGATGATGCACAATATATATCTAGTATTCTTTCACAAATCAATGATATAGATTCTCACTTAACAGTATATTCTAATGTGAATCTTGATCACCTCACTCAGATTAATTCTAGAATGATGAATAGTTTAATGATGTTAATATGTGCGATATTTATTATCATGTTGATTATTCTAATCTATCATCGTCAAAAGACGATTGATTCCAATAAGGATGAATACTTCTTCCTATATGAGAATGGATTAAGTATTAAAGAGTTAAAATCTCTTGCACGATATGATTATGTTTACTACTACGTATTCTATTTAATCATACTACTAATCATAAGTATCTTTATGACTTTCATGATGCATATACCTATTATTCTCTATGCATGCTTATTATGGTTCTTCAGCATTCTACTAGAAGAATTTATTACTACACTATGCATTCATAAGGTTGGAAGACTTGATCAACCCAATTATAATAAGTGATCAACTAAATTGAAACAATCAACCATCTCTTCTTTTAAGAGACAAGCAAAATATATAAAGAGTTGTTCCAAAAGTTAATAGTTCAAAAAAAGGGGCTGTAACGAATAGATAGAATTTACTACTACCTTGAGCGTTACAGCCCCTTTTTCTTCGCTCTACTAGACGGTAGTTACTCCCTGTCAAACTTCTCTTGCAATTTCTTATTAAAGTTCTAATATAAAGACAAGGAGGTATACATATGAAGAAGATACTATTATTACTATGTCTCTTATTATGTGCATGTAGTGCTCAAACTGATATAAAGGACTATACAGTCATTTATAAGAATAAAGAGGTTTATCCTGGTGTGAGTGCATCAAAGATGTCAGATGCTTTATTTGATTCTAATATTCAATATTCAGAAAAGGATGGAAAAATCCAAACAATCACTCTCTTTACTAAGAAGTATAAACTTAAGAATAATATTACTGTTGGGACTGATTATTCTACAGTAAAGCATACTTATTCTTCTCCTACTTCTAACCATTACAATAACGGAAAAGGTACTATAACCTATAAATATAAAGAGAAGAATATACAAATTAAGTTTACCTTTAAAGACAAAAAAATTTCTGCATTTTCATTATCAAAATATTAAAATAACTATTGACGTATTCGTTTCTCCTATGATATACTCAATTCCGCTGGCCGGTTGGAGAAACGGTTAACTCACATGCCTTTCACGCATGCATTCACGGGTTCGAATCCCGTACCGGTCACCATATTAAATACTACGATCCTTCGGGATCGTTTTTTTTATACCTAAATAAAAAAAGATAGCACAAAGGCTATCTATATAAATCATACAACATTCCATGCTTAAGACTTGATGAATCAATACCTAATACATCTAAAAGCTTATAGGCAAACGCAAATGCTGTGGCTGGTCCTCTACTTGTAATAATATGACCATCTACAACCACTTCTTCTTCAACATATTTACCTGCTTTTAAATAGCTTTCTATTTCTTCTCCTGGATAAGAAGTGACTTTCTTATTAGTGATTACACCTGCTTTACCTAGAGCCATAGGTCCTGCACATATAGCGGCAATATATCTTTCTTCATGATCATATTTCTTAATGAGTGAAATAATACGATCATCATCTCTTAAGGTCCAAGCACCTGCTCCTCCAGGAATCACAATCATATCATAATAATCCATGTCTGTAAGTGTCTTATCGGCACGTACAGGAATGTTTCTAGAAGAAATGACAACCTGCTCCTCTTTAATAGAAACAGTGTCTACATCCACCTCTGCACGTCTTAAGATATCTACTACACCTAAGGCTTCTACTTCTTCAAAACCATCTGCCATTAAAACTGCAACTTTAGCCATACTATTATCCTCCTATCAATGATTGAAACACATATCCTGCAATCATTAATCCTGCACTCGCTGGCACAAACACACTACTACCTGGTGTTCTCTGTCCTGTCTTTGCAGGAATCTCATCTGAACAAGCAACTAAACACTTCTTAATTCTTCTTGCTTTTAATTCTCTTCTCATTACTTTCGCAAGAGGATCAATCTTTGTCTTATAGATATCAGTAATCTGTAAGTGAGAAGGATCAAGCTTATTTCCTGTACCCATAGAAGAGATAATAGGTACATTCAATTCTGTACATCTCTTAATCAATTCTATCTTTGCAGTTACTGTATCAATTGCATCAATTACATAATCATATTGAGATAAATCTATTGTATCAGCATTCTCTGGTAAATAAAATGTATCAAACGTATTTATATTTAAATTTGGATTAATATCTAACATACGTTCTTTAATAATATCTACTTTCTTCTTGCCTACTGTAGAATGTAAGGCAATGATCTGTCTATTGAGATTTGTGATATCCACTGTATCATGATCAAATACATCAATTGTTCCTATACCAGAACGAACCAATCCTTCAATGACATAGCCTCCAACACCACCACAGCCAAACACTGCAACATGTTTAGTCTTCATGATATCAATAGACTCATTACCTGCTACCCATCTTAATCTTGTAAACTGATCATCCATTATTCCTGCTCCTTATAGAAATCTAAGAAACTCTTCTTTGATTCATCCCAGTCAGTATAGGCAATAATTGTTTTAAGATTGACATTTTCTACACTCTTAAAGATATTCTGTTCCACTTTAGGATTGATTTCTCTTAGTTTCTTAATCAACATCTTAGTTTCTGCACGTTTAGATGTATGTTCAATTTCTCCACGTGCTTCAGACTCTTCTGTAAAACGACATGCACACTGTAAGAATTTTAAATTAAACTTCTCAGCCCAGGCAATAATATCTTCTTCATGAATCAAATACATAGGGCGAATTAATTCCATACCTTTAAAGTTCTTACTATGAAGTTTAGGCATCATAGTCTGAATCTGAGCCCCATACATCATACCCATTAATATTGTTTCTATGACATCTGAATAATGATGGCCTAACGCAATCTTATTACATCCTAATTCCTGTGCTCTATTATATAAGAACCCTCTACGCATTCTTGCACATAAATAACATGGATTCTTTTCTATCCCATGTACGACATTGAATATATCTGACTCATAGAACTGAATAGGAATACCTAGCTTTTCCGCATTCTCTTCAATCAATTTTCTATTGGCAGGATTATAGCCTGGATCCATACAGATGAACTCTAAATCAAAATGAAACTTACCATGTCTCTGTAATTCCTGTAATAGCTTCGCAAGAAGCATTGAATCCTTCCCACCTGAAATACATACCGCAATCTTATCACCAGGTTCAATGAGTTCATAATCCTGAATACCCTTAATAAATCTACGCCATAAAGGTTTTCTAAAGTTTGTAATAATACTACGTTCTATCGCTTTAATGTTATCCATTGTTTCACCTCTAGTTCCTACTAAATACATAGGAATATACTCTAAAATTCAAGGTTATCCTCTAAGGATAACCTTATCAAGAAATATTATAAACAGTTAATAGGCATAAATGCAATTATTATCGACCAAAATACGCATCAATACCATTCGCAATACCTTCCGCAATTTTCTGCTGGAAATCACTGTTATTTAACTTTCTATCTTCATCACCATTAGAAATGAATCCCATCTCAAGTAAGCAGACAGGTGTCTTACACCAGTTGATTCCACTTAAATCATTACGTGCTGCCATTCCTCTATTTCTAATACCTGTTGTACTACAATAATGATTCAGTACTGTTCTTCCTAAAGATTGTGAAGCAGACACATTACCTGCACTCATATAAGGATTTCCATTAGCTGGTTCCTGTACACTTGCACCAGTCACACCGCTATTACCAATACCATCACAATGTAATCTAATAAAAGCACCAGCACCTGCATTATTAGCCATTTCAGCTCTTTCTCTATTAGAAATATTTACATCATTGGTTGTACGGATCATAACAACCTTATACCCTCTAGACTGTAATACATCTCTTAGTTTCAAACTCACATTAAGAGTAGTCTGGTATTCAGGAATACGTGTGGCAGTTCCTGTTGCTCCACCTGCGACCTTAGCCTTTTGTGTTGAAGCGCCAGGACCAATAGGTTCCAATTGTGAATTACCTCTCGCCTGATGTCCTGCATCAATAGCAACCACATTATTATTTATCGCAACAGGTGCCTGTTGTCTTTTTACTTCTTCCTGTCTTTTAGCTTCTTCAGCTGCTTTCTTCTGTTCTTCTAACTTCTTCTGTTCCTCTAGTTTTTTCTGTTCTTCTAATTTCTTCTGTTCTTCTATTTGTTTCTGTTCTTCTAGTTTCTTAGCTTCTTCTTCCTTTTTCTTTTGTTCTTCTAGTTTCTTAGCTTCCTCTTTCTTTTTCTTTTGTTTCTCTACTACTGCAGTATCTTTCTTTTTTGTCTCTTTTGTAGTACCACATGCCACAAACAATATACTACATAATAATAAGCATAATAATCTTTTCATCGTTTCCTCCTTATCTTTAATAATATACTATTTTAGAGGTAAAAAAAAGATAACAGATGTAACTCTGTTATCTTGTGAATAGTGTCCCACTACCATCCTTAGATAATATTTCAATAAGAATAGAATGTGGAATACGACCATCAATAATGACTGCTTTTGACATATTGCCTTTTAATGCATGAGTAATACAATCCACTTTAGGAATCATACCTCCTGCAATAATACCTTCTGCTTTTAAGTTTTCTACATCCTGGATAGATACCTCTGGAATCAATGTCTTTTCATCATGAGGATCTCTTAATAAACCAGGAATATCACTAACTACAATCAAGTTTTCTGCTTCTAGACTATCTGCAATAGCTGCTGCTGCATAATCTGCATTCACATTATAACTATGACCTTCATCATCCATTGCGATAGACGCAATAACTGGAATATATCCACTCTTGATTGCATCCTTAATGATTTCATTATTTACGTTTGTGACAGTACCTACATAACCTAATTCATCTTTAATCTTCTTCGCCTCTAATAACTTATTATCAATACCACAAAGACCTACTGCACGGCCTCCCCCATTCATAATCAGCTTTACAAGATTTTTATTGACTTTACCAGCTAATACTTCCTGTACGATATCAATTGTTTCTTCATCAGTATAACGTAACCCATCAATAAACTTTGATTCTATACCAGAACGTTTTAATGCTTTATTGATTTCAGGGCCCCCACCATGAACCAATACCACATTAATACCAACTAAAGTCATTAGACATATATCAGAAATGACATTGTTCATCAATTCTTCATTGATCATCGCATTTCCACCATATTTTACTACTACTGTCTTACCATTGTATTCCTGTAAATAAGGAACAGCTTCAGATAAGATTTTTGCTCGATATATTTCTCTTTCTTCCATTATGTTCTATATTCCCCATTAATTTTTACATAATCATAAGTTAGATCACAGCCCCACGCTGTTGCATCCCACATACCATCATTTAAATCAATATTAATATCAATCTCATCTTCAGATAAGACCTTTAATGCTTTGTCTTCATCAAAGATAACACCCATGCCCTTCTCACAAACATGAATATCTCCTGCAGATGAAGCTAATGTCACAGATACTTTGTTGATGTCTAGATCAGCATCAGAATAACCAATAGCGCATAAGATACGACCCCAGTTCGCATCTCTACCAAACATCGCTGCTTTAAATAAAGTAGAAGTGATGACACTCTTTGCGACAATCTTGGCATCCTGTAATGTCTTCGCATTCTTGACATTGCATGTAAGAAGTTTAGTGGCTCCTTCACCATCTTTCGCAATACCACGAGACAATTGTTCACAAATATGATATAACGCATCCTTCATAATATTATAAGACTGGTCCTTTAAGACAATCTTATTATTCTGTGCCATACCATTTGATAATACACATAACATATCATTAGTAGATGTATCCCCATCAACACTGACCATATTAAATGTATCATCTACAACTTCATGTACCATTGCTTCTAGACATTCTTTAGAGATGGCTACATCACTTGTGACAAAGGCAAGCATTGTTGCCATATTTGGATGAATCATACCAGAACCCTTTGCGATAGCTCCAATATGACATTTAACATTACCTAATTTAAATTCTACTGCATATTCTTTAGGCTGTGTATCAGTTGTCATGATTCCATAACATGCATCATGAGACCCATCTACATTTAATCCCTTTACAAGTTCTTTCATATGATTTTTAAAAGGATCAATAGACATAGGCTGACCAATAACACCAGTAGAAGCGACAATAATATCATCTTCCTTTAAACCTAATTCCTTTGCAGCTAAAGCACATACTTCATTTGCAAGCTCAATACCATTCGCATTACATGTATTCGCATTACCTGAGTTACAGATAATTGCTCTTGCACGACCATTCTTTAAATGCTGCTTTGTAACTGTCAAAGGAGCACCTTTTACTTTATTTTGTGTATATGTTGCAGCTGCTGTACATAACTCTTCACTCACAATAAGAGATAAATCCTTCTTAGATTTATTCTTTCTCATTTCTGCATGAATACCATTTGCGCTAAATCCTATTGGTGCACAAACACCACCAAGTATATCTTTCATAACATCCTCCTTAAAATGATGGAGCGACAAGATTTAAACCTGTATTCTCATCGAGTCCATACATAATATTCATATTCTGTACTGCCTGACCAGCAGAACCTTTCACCATATTATCAATTGTAGACACTACAATTAATGTATGATCACGTTCATCCATATGTAATGAAATATCACAATAGTTAGATGCTTTCACAAACTTTAAGTCTGCGACCTGTCCAAGAGGTAATACTCTCACAAACTGTTCATCCTTATAAGCTTCTACATATGTTTCATAGATTTCTTCTAGAGACTTATCTACAGGAACATAAATAGTAGAAACAATACCACGGTCTACAGGAAGTAAATGAGGGACAAATGTGATATGTACATCTTTTTCATTCATCTTACTTAATTCCTGTTCAATTTCTGGTGTATGTCTATGTACACCTACTTTATAAGGATGGAACGATTCATTACATCTTGGGAAATGCATACCATCACTTAAGTTCTTACCAGCACCTGTTGTACCTGATGCTGAATCAATAATAATCTTCTGTGATACATTGAGCTTATTCTTTAATAAAGGATAAAGACCTAATGTAATAGTTGTAGGATAACAACCAGGATTTCCAATAATAGTGGCATCCTTGATCTTATCTCTATTGACTTCAGGTAAACCATATACCTGATTCTTATGAAGTTCTGGCAAGTTATAATCTAAACCATACCATTTCTGATAATCTTCTTCTTTATCAAGTCTGAAGTCAGCCCCTAAATCAATAAACTTCTTACCCTTTTCTACACATGTCTTGGCATACTTTTCAGATAAGCCATGAGGAAGAGATGCAAAAATAATATCTGCTTTCTCAATGACTTCTGTATCTTCAATAAACTCTAAATCACATACCTGATAGAAGTTAGGATAAAGATCATAAATCTTCTTACCAGTATAGCTATGTGAAGAAATAGCTGTTACTTCTGCTTCAGGATGCATTAATAAGATTCTTAATAGTTCACATCCTGCATAACCACTTGCACCAATAATACCTGCTTTAATCACAATATCCACTCACTTTCTGATTGATTCTATGAATATTCTCCATCTCAATTTTAGGAGAAGGTCCACCAACAACTGCTCTGTTGTTAAGACATGTTTCTAATGAAATAGCCTGATAAACATCTTCACCAAACATATCTGTATAACCTGTATAAACATCTAGAGGAAGTGTTTCTAATGTTTCTCCATGTTCAATACAGTATCTTACAAGTTCCCCAGTAATCTTATAAGCATCTCTAAATGGCATACCCTTCTTAGTGAGATAATCTGCACAATCAGTCGCATTAATAAATCCTCTTGCAGCAGCATCTCTCATCTTATCTTTATGAACAGTAATAGTTGCCATCATATCTGTAAAGACTGGAAGACAAAACTTAACTTCATCAATTGCATCAAATAAAGCTTCTTTATCTTCCTGCATGTCTTTATTGTAAGCAAGAGGGAGTCCCTTCATCATTGTAAGTAATGTATTCACATCACCAATGACTCTTGCACTCTTACCTCTTACTAATTCTGCAATATCTGGATTCTTCTTCTGAGGCATAATAGAAGAACCTGTTGCATAGGCATCATCAAGATCAATGAATTTGAATTCCCATGAACACCATAGAATCACTTCTTCTGAGAATCTTGATAAATGCATCATGATTGTGGCTAAGGCACTTGATAACTCAATCGCATAATCACGATCACTCACACCATCCAAAGAGTTATACATAATATCATACATACCTAATTCTTCTGCCACAAATGGTCTATCTAATGGATAAGTTGTTGTTGCAAGTGCACCACTTCCTAGAGGTGATACATAAAGTCTCTTATCAACATCTTCTAAACGATCAATATCTCTTAAGAACATTGATGCATAAGCCATTAAATGATGTGCAAAAGTAATAGGCTGTGCTCTTTGTAAGTGTGTATATCCTGGCATGATTGTATCAAGGTTGTGTTCAGCTAAATCTGTTAATGTATGAATCAGGTTCACTAACATTTTCTTGATTTCTAGAATTTCATCATGTGCATATAAACGAAGATCTAATGCAACCTGATCATTTCTAGAACGTCCTGTATGTAGTTTTTTACCAGCTACTGGATAACGTTTTGTGAGTTCACTTTCCACAAACATATGAATATCTTCAGCTTCAGGATCAAAGAGGAGTGTACCCTCTTCAATCTCTTTTAAAATTGCATTTAAACCTTCTACAATCTCTTCATAATCTTTCTCTTCAATAATACTCTGTTTACATAACATCTTTGCATGAGCAAGAGATCCTCTGATATCCTGCTCATACATACGATGATCGAATGAAAGAGATGAATTGAATGCATTCACTTCATGATTTAATTCTTTAGAAAATCTACCTTTCCACAATACCATATCTTAAACTCCTATTTCTTTTTCTTCTGATCTAACTTAGCTTTTACCTTAATTGGTAAACCGTATAATGTGATGAATCCTTTCGCATCATACTGATCATAATCATCATCTTCATCAAATGATGCTGTCTGTAAATCATGTAATGTATCTGGAGATGTTACACCAGCGCCCACGATATTACCCTTATATAATTTAAGTTTAACATCACCATTTACGTTTTCCTGAGTCTTATCTACAAATGCAAGCAATGCTTCAGTAAGAGGTGTATACCACTGACCGTTATAGATATTATCAGCAAGCTTTAAGCTTACCTGCTGTTTGAAATGCTGTGTTTCTTTATCTACAGTAATTTCTTCTAGGTTCTGATGTGCTGCATATAAAATAGTTCCACCTGGTGTTTCATATACACCTCTTGATTTCATACCAACAAGTCTGTTTTCAACCATATCTGCGATACCAACACCGTTCGCACCACCGATTTCATTTAACTTAGCTAACATTTCTACTGGTTCAAGCTTTTCACCATTCAATGCAACTGCAACACCCTTTTCAAAAGTTAAAGTGATATATGTTGGAACATCTGGTGCCTTTTCTGGTGAAACACCCATTTCTAGGATTTCATCATACTTAGGTTCATTAGCTGGATCTTCAAGATCTAAACCTTCATGAGATAAATGCCATAAGTTCTTATCTTTAGAGTAGTTTGTTTCTCTGTTGATCTTTAGAGGAATCTTTCTTGCTTCCGCATATTCGATTTCTTCTTCTCTTGATTTAATATCCCATTCTCTCCAAGGAGCGATAATAGGCATATCTGGTGCAAATGCTTTAATAGCTAATTCAAATCTTACCTGGTCATTACCTTTACCAGTACATCCATGACAGATTGCATCTGCACCTTCTTCTAAAGCGATATCTACTAACTTCTTCGCAATAATTGGTCTTGCAAGAGAAGTACCTAACATATATTTACCTTCATATAATGCATTGGCTTTAACTGCTTCAAAACAGAAATCCTTAACAAATTCAGGTTTACAATCTACACAAATATATTTAGAAGCACCTGTCTTTGCAGCCTTTTCATCAAGACCATCAAGTTCTCCAGCACCCTGTCCCACATCAGCAGCAACTGCAATAACTTCACAGCCATAATTTTCCTTTAACCAAGAAATAATAATTGAAGTATCTAATCCTCCACTATAAGCTAATACAACTTTCTTAAATGTTTTCTTTTCCATAATTTTCTTCTCCTTTAAATGTTTGATGTTTTATTTTAATGCCCCACTACTTAACTAGATCGTCGTTCCTTCATATCAAACACCCCTTTAATAAACAAAAAACGCCTCTGGATTAATCCAGAGACGTATATAAACGCGGTACCACTCTAGTTGCTTGTATCATACAAACCACCTCTTCATTAACGCAGATTCACGTTCTGTTATACTCAATTCCAACAGACTCTCCCGAGTGCGTTTCTCTTATATCTTCCTGATGACCTTCCACTCTATGTCATCTCGCTGTAGGTGATTGTAAGATACTCTTCTCGTTCATCGATTTGTTTATTTAACTTGGGTCTATAATACAATCACTTTATTACTTTGTCAATAATTTTTCTTGAAATATAAACAAAATTATTTATTTTCTGTTTTTCGTAAATTTTAACTCTTATTCGTGATTTTTTTCATTTTCGCAATATATACAGGTTTACCATCATATTGATCATAGCTAGAAATATAAACAGTTTCTTCACCTAAGTAAACTGCAATATCTAACTGTTTTTCACCTTCATAAAGGTTGTATTTGATGAGTGCTTCAGGAACTTTTTCTTTCTCATCTTTTGATAGTTCAACCTTCTTATACTGGATATTCTGATACTTTAAATCACTTTCAAATGTACATGCATCTTTATTGATTTCATAAACAAGATACGCATTATAAGCATCCTTCTTCTTTATGTAATCCTTCTTATTCGCATATACGATTTTCTCTTGTTTGTACTGTCCATAGCTGTCTTTGAGTGACATAGGTTCTGCAGGTGAGCAGGCACATAACATCATTGTCACTAATAAAATTAATATTTTCTTCATATTCACCTCTCCATTCCACTCTACTATATCATATCAAACAACTAAATAAATCAAACCTAATCAAAATACACAACACTTACATATTCTTTAAAAAACTAGGTGTATTCCCTGCCAGATTAAAAGGCTGTAACGAACAGATAGTATTGACTACTACCTTAAGCGTTACAGCCTTTTTTGCTTTGAAAAATAATTATATTATTCTTCTACTTTTTCAAATTCTTCTGGTCCTACACCACATAGTGGACATACATAATCTTCAGGTAATTCATCACCTTCATACACATATCCACATACTTTACATACCCATTTCATATTAGTTTCCTCCTTTCGTATATAGTAATTATTACTACTTATACTATAGTCCTTTTGAGATATAATTCAATGAATATGCTCAAACTAAAAAAAGAAGAACACTAAGCGTGCTCTTCTTTACGCATCTCTTCACGATACATTTTATAGAGATCAGCATGACATAGATCATTTGTGCCACATGTATTACAATTATGTCCACAGACACCTATGCCTTTTTTCTTATTTTTATATATAGTTCTAAGGACAAGACAAATCCAGATAACTAATAAAATACTTACTATAATTGTACCCATACTATCTCCTCCTTGCTTCTATTATACAATTATCTTGGCATATAACCAAGTTTGATGATCATCTGTTTATATGTTTCTAGATCAGGTTGATTCATAGAAAGAATAGTGATTTCTTTCTTATTCATGTTTACTGATGCAAGATATTCTTTATGTTGATTAAACGCATTTTCTATTGTTGCTGCACAGTTCTTGCAGAACATATCGTCAATATGAAGAATAGTACGATAGGGATAAAGATTTTTATCCTTATCCCCCGTACCTATTTTCTTTATTTGATCGTGTTCACCACAACATCCTGACTGTAATGTCTTCTTGTAGTGAAGAACACCTATAATGAGCAACACAACAACAATAGCCGCAACTATGATGTTACCCATAATTGATTAAGCTCTCTGTGTCTTTAATTCTGGTTTAGGTGCTGGTCTTACAATGAAGTAGATCATGACTAAAATACATACGATTGATAGAATCTGACCTAATCCGAATGTTGCACCATAGAATAACCATGAACCTAACTGATAAGTGATCATAGCTAATACATAACCTAATACCAACTGGTATAATACGGCGAACCATCCCCAGAACTTAGAACCCATTTCTCTCATGATTGTACCAATAGCGGCAATGCATGGTGGATCGAATAAGTTCAAAATCATGAATGAGAAGCCACCCATTGCAGAGAAAGTATTCACCATAGCATGAATTGCCTTCGCACCTGAATCTGCATCACCCATATGATTTAAGATAGAGATAGTAGAAATAGCCTGTTCCTTAGCAGCTAATGCTGAAATAACAGCTACTGAACCTTTCCAGTTTTCAATACCTACTGGTGCGAATAATGTTGCAAATACATGACCAATAGAGGCTAACATTGAGTTTTCAACTTCAACCATCTGGAATGAGAAGTTAAATGTAGATAATAACCATACTATGATACAAATACTAAAGATAATAGTACCTGCTTTAATCATGAATGCTTTTGCACGTTCCCAAACATGGATGAATACACCTCTTAATGTAGGAATATGGTATGCTGGTAATTCCATTACGAATGGTGCTGGATCACCTGCAAAGAAACGAGTCTTCTTTAATGCGATACCTGATAAGATAATAACTAAAATACCTAAGAAATACATTGCTGGCGCAATCCAAATGTTGCCTGGGAAGAATGCTGAAGTGATCATACCAATAATAACAGTCTTCGCACCACAAGGAATAAATGTACATAATAGAATAGTCATTCTTCTATCTGATTCATTTTCAATAGTACGTGTACCCATAACGGCTGGAACACCACATCCTGTACCAATTAAGATAGGGATGAATGATTTACCAGATAAACCGAATTTACGTAATAGTCTATCCATAATGAATGCAATTCTTGCCATATATCCTGAATCTTCAAGAATAGCTAAGAATAAGAAGATCAGTGCCATCTGTGGTACGAAACCTAATACTGTACCAACACCAGCGATAATACCATCATTAATTAAGCTGATTAATGGAGCTGCACAACCAATTGATTTAAGGAAAGTTTCTACTGCAGGTGGAATGATTTCTGTAAATAATACATCGTTAACCCATCCAGTCATCCAGTCACCTACTGTAGATACTGAGATGTAATAAACAAGCCACATAATTAATACAAAGATTGGTAAAGCTAAGAATCTGTTAGTGACAATCTTATCAATCTTATCTGATGTAGATAATGTCTGATGTGGATTCTTCTTTGTAAGAACCTTATTAATAGAATTCTTAATAAAAGTATATCTCTGGTTTGTGATAATAGATTCTGAATCATCATCCATTTCATTTTCACAATCCGCAATATGACCTTCGATTTCATTTAATACTGCCTGATCTAATTTAAGTTCAGCCAATACCTTTTCATCTCTTTCAAATACCTTAACCGCAAACCATCTTAACTTAGATGCATCTACTTTGTTTTCAATTGATTCTTCAATATGTGCCAAAGCATGTTCTACTGAACCAACGAATACATGAGGATGTTCTGATACCTTATGGTTATGTGCAAGCTTAATTGCTTCTTCAGCCACTTCCTGAGTTCCTTTATTCTTTAATGCAGATAAAGTGACTGCTTTACAACCAAATAACTGACCTAACTGATCTAAGTCAATCTTATCACCCTTCTTTTCGATGATATCATACATGTTGACAGCTAAAACCATAGGAATACCTAATTCAGCTAACTGAGTTGTTAAATATAAGTTTCTTTCTAAGTTAGTTCCATCAATGATATTAATGATTGCATCAGGTGTTTCATTAATTAAATATCTTCTTGTAACCACTTCTTCAAGTGTATAAGGAGATAATGAATAAATACCAGGTAAATCCTGGATAGTTACATCTTTATGACCTTTTAGTTTCCCATCTTTCTTTTCAACTGTAACCCCTGGCCAGTTACCAACATACTGAGTACTACCAGTCAGTGCATTGAATAACGTTGTTTTACCAGAGTTAGGGTTACCCGCTAACGCTATCTTCATAACTATTCCTCCACTTCAATCATCTGCGCATCTGCTTTACGCAAAGATAATTCATAACCACGTACTGTAATTTCTACTGGATCTCCTAAAGGTGCAACTTTTCTTACATAAACACTCTGTCCTTTGGTTAAACCCATATCCATAATTCTTCTTTTTACTGGACCTGTACCAGTTACTTTTTTAATAGTTACTGTTTCGCCCACTTTTACATCTTTTAAGTTCATGTTACGCCTCCCTTAAAACAATATACGATTCGCCATCTGTTCAGAAAGCGCAATCCTACTACCTTTCACATTACAAATAATTCCGTTATCCACTTTACTGATAATAGTCACTTCCCCATCTACCACAAAACCAAGTTCTGCTAGATGATTCTTTACTTTATCAGTTCCTGTAATACGTCTAATAATGACTGTATCTCCAGGATTTGCCATACTAATTGGCATATAATCCGCCTCCTCAGATGATTAGACTAAACTAATTAGCCTTTTCTAACTTCAATGTTAGTATAGACTTACTGTTTTTATATGTCAACAAAAATATTAGTAAAGCCTAACTTTTTCATTATTTGAATTTTTATGCTATAATGATGTAAATGAGGTGAATAAAATGAGTGAATCTACAGAAATGTACTTAGAAACTATATTAGTTATTCAGAAAAAGAAAGGACATGTGCGTTCCATTGATATCGCCCGTGAAATGAATTTCTCTAAACCTACTATTTCACAACAGATGAAAAGATTAAAAGAGAAGGAACTCATCAACATGGATGAAGATGGTGCCATTACATTAACAGACGCTGGTGCTAAGATTGCGAATATGATATTTGAAAGACATACTGAATTAAGAAATATCTTAATTCATATTGGTGTTAGTGAATCTACTGCTTCACAGGATGCATGTCGTATCGAACATTATATTTCACCAGAAACTTTTGAAGCTTTAAAAGCTTATTTTAAAAATAAGATTTAAATAAAAAAATCACAGGTGTGTGCCGTCCTGTGATTTTTTTATGTCCTCTGTTTAAAGGAACTGAGAATATGAAAGGATATGTTGTGTTTAGTAAAGGGTTAGCCTTTACTAACTAAATAATACTACTCATATGAGATAAATGCAATAGAAACAGTAAAAAAAACACCTACAATGCAGGTGTTAACGTTTATCGAAACGTTTAGAGATTTCTACGATTGGAATAACTGAGAATGCAAGTAATGCTGCAATCGCGAAATGAGATGGATCAAGAGGCACTAAACTAAATAAATGAGAAAGAGGTGTAAAGATGATGGCTAACTGTAATACAAGACCTAAAGCTGTTGCACCCCATAAATACTTATTGTTGAATACTTGTTTATTAAATACTGAATGATGACTCTTTACGTTAAAAGCATGACATAATTCAGCACCTGACATTGTGATAAATGCCATAGTCATCGCATATTCATGATTACTGAAATACTGACCAATTGAATAAGAAACTAAAGTAAGTAAACCTACCACAACACCCTGCCAGATGACTTTCACCATTAAGCCATTCGCAAAGAAACCTTCATCCTTTTCTCTTGGTTTTCTATCCATGATATCATCTTCAACTGGTTCTAAACCAATCGCAAAGGCTGGTAAAGCATCTGTGATGAGGTTAATCCATAATAAATGAATAGGTAATAGTGGAACACCAAATCCCCAAGAAGGATTAATTAACGCAATAATAGAAGCTAAGAAGATTGCAAGTACTTCACCAATATTACTTGATAATAAGAACTGTACATCCTTCTGGATATTATCAAAAATACCACGGCCCTGTTTAATAGACTGAATAATAGTCGCAAAGTTATCATCTGTTAGGATCATAGTGGCAGCATTCTTCGCAACATCTGTACCTGTAATACCCATAGCACAGCCAATATCTGCAGTCTTTAAGGCTGGTGCATCATTGACACCATCCCCTGTCATAGCGACAATCTTATTCTTTGATTTCCATGCTTTGACGATATTTACTTTATGTTCGGGAGCCACACGTGCATAAACACTATATTTTTCTACATTCTTTTCTAGTTCTTCCTGAGACATCTGAGATAATTCTTCACCAGAAATAACTTCCTGTCCCTCATTTAAAATACCTAAATCTTTCGCAATGGCAGTCGCTGTTGTCTTATGGTCACCAGTGATCATAATAGTACGCACACCTGCATGCTTAGCAACTCTAATGGCTTCTTTTGCTTCTGGACGAGCCGGGTCAATCATACCTACAAACCCAATAAAGTCCATATCATTTTCTATTTCTTCTACTGTAATGTGAGTAGGCATTGTATCATATGTCTTCACTGCCACAGCTAAAACTCTTAATGCATCTTTAGCCATTTCATCATTGGCAGTCATAGCCTGGTCACTATCTACATCACGACATCTATTTAAGATCACATCAGGTCCACCTTTAGTAATAGACACATAATGATCTCCATCCTTCACAATAACACTCATCATCTTACGATCAGAATCAAAAGCTAATTCTCCTACACGTGGATGCTTTTCCATGAGTGCTTTCTTTTCAAAGTTCATCTTTTTACTTGCTTCTACTAGTGCAACTTCAGTAGGATCACCTAGTACCTTACCATCATCAATAGAAGCATCAGAACATAGAGTAAATGCATTCAACATATCAACAGTCTTAGAATCTGCATCTCCTAAGTCTTTTACTTCATCACCATCTAAGTAAGTCTTTAAGATAGTCATCTTATTTTGTGTTAATGTACCTGTCTTATCAGAACATACAATAGAAGTACTACCTAATGTTTCTACTGCAGGTAGTTTACGAATAATGGCATGCTGTTTAACCATTTTAGTCACACTAACAGCTAAGACAATAGTAACAGTAGCTGCAAGTCCTTCTGGTACAGCTGCAACAGCTAACGCAACAGCTGTCTTAAATGATTCTAACCAGCTAATACCGCTCAATGATTCAAGAATAAATACAATCACACAGATTACAATACAAAGTAATCCAATTGTTTTACCTATTTCATTTAATTTAACCTGTAAAGGTGTTAATTCCTTTTCACTCGCATTTAACATGCCAGCAATCTTACCTACTTCATTCTTCATACCAGTAGATGTCACTATTGCTTTACCACGACCATAAGTGACTACTGTAGAAGAGAAGACCATATTTGTCTGGTCCCCAATCACAACATCCTGACTAATAGGATCAGTTGTCTTTTCTACAGGAACAGATTCACCTGTTAAGGCTGATTCATCTACCTTTAAGTTATAAGCTTCAATTAAACGTGCATCACTAGGAATCATATCTCCTGTTTCAAGAATAATAATATCACCAGGCACTAATTCCTTAGAGGCAATAGTCTGTTTCACACCATCTCTTAATACCTTAGATTGTGGTGCAGATAATTCTTGTAATGATTCAAGACTCTTTTCTGCATGACTCTCTAATACAACACCTAGAATCGCATTCATCATTACTACGATTACGATAATAAGAGAATCAATCCAGTCTCCTGGTTCTACAACAATAGATATCACTGCTGCAATAATTAAAATAATAATCATTGCATCCTTGAATTGATCTAGAAAACGTAAAAGAAGAGACCTTTTCTGTGGCTTTTCTAGTTCATTGGTACCATATATGCCTTGTCTCTTCTTTGCTTCAGAAGAAGTCAGTCCCTTTTCAATATTTGTATCTAAAGAGTTTACTACTTCTTCAATTGTTTTTTTATACATTTGTATTCCTCCTTTAATAAAAACAATCGTTTTATTAAAGGTCTCGCTGATCATAAATGACCAAAACAATCCGGTTATGTAAATCATAACGTGTTGACGAACGGTTCTGTAAGAGCTACTCCCCTTTAATTAATTTCATTCTATCAAATTCATATCGCTTGTCAATCATAGAAAGTTATTCCTATAATACCTTGAGGTGAAAATTATGAAAGAGGAAGAACTGAAACTATTAGAAAATGAATTCTGTTTAGGATGTGCTAGAAGCTGTGATCTACTTCATCCAAATTGTGAAAGAGGTCTTGTGAAGATGCAGGAAATCTTAGAGGAATGTAAAAAGAGAGATGATTAGTCTCTCTTTTAGAATGCAGCTAATAAGCCATATGATAATGAACCAACAATAAGTGTTGCAAGTAAGATACCTAAGAAGATAGCTGTAATAGCCTTCTTAAAGTCCATATCAAGTAATGCAGCCACTAAAGAACCTGTCCATGCACCAGTACCTGGTAATGGAATACCTACGAATAATAAGAGTCCTAGGAATTCACCATTACTCATATTCTTACTCTTGTTCATAGCACGGTTTTCTAGTTTTTCAATTAATGGTCTAGAGAAGTTAAACTTCTTAAGCCATTTAAATATACGTTTAATAAATAATAAAATAAATGGAATTGGTAAGATATTTCCTAGAATACATAGAGGTACTGCATAACGAATATCTACTTTTAATAATGCTGATGCAATTAATCCTCCACGACATTCAAGAATAGGAACTAAAGATACAATAAATACTGCAAGCTTAGATGAAATATATTTACCTAATGTTCCTGCAAACCATAATGCGATTGATTCCATATATGTCCTCCTTGATTAACATGATTAATCATACATAAAGGTTATTATAAAGTCAATTTTTTCTTCCATATATCGACTAAATCACTTAATCTGTAACGGGCATTGGCAGGAGAAGAAGAGGGTAAAAGAATTGCTTTTATGCCTGTTTCTTTTTCCTGATACTTCTTATAAAGTTTTAAAGAAGTCCCACCATTACAATATATCCTCCTGATATTTGTACCTTGTATTAAAGTTTTAATATCATTGGGTACAACATCCTTAATAGAGGCATCACTGCTTCCTGTAATAGTACATGAATGAATAATATCCCATATCGCAATATGGTGTTCCAATAACATCTTTTTCTTATCTTCTATTGTTTCATAGTCTGTTTGTGTGATTGTACCAATAATCTTCCAAAATCTATTTTGAGGATGACCATAATAGAAAGAAATTTCCCTTGATTTAACTGAAGGGAAACTTCCTAATATTAATACTTCACATTGTTCATCTATGATTGGTTCTAATGGATGTTCAATCATACTTTTCTCTTTCCGTTCACAAATCCTGTACATGAACTTAAAAATGAGCGTGGTAGGAATCTTGCCGCAATATTTAATAAGTATCCTGATATACCCGTGAACTGAACTAAACGATTATCAAATAAACCTTGTATACCTATTTCCGCAACAGCCTCTGCAGACTGTGGTTTAAATAATCTAAACATCGGAGACTGACCTAAGTTGGCTACATCCATAAATCCTGTTTTAGTAGGGCCAGGACATAAACATGATACTTCTACATTATAGTCTTTCAGTTCATAGGCAATAGATTCACTAAAAGATAATACAAAAGCTTTCGTTGCATAATAAGTAGACATATAAGGTCCGGCACAAAGTCCGGCAATAGAAGCCACATTCAATATACGGCCTTTCTTTCTACGTTTCATTGACTGGCCAAATACATAAGTCATCTGCATTAAAGCCACTATATTCAATAAAACCATCTTCTTCTGTTTTTCCCATGATGAATCATGAAAAGCACCATGATCTCCAAAACCTGCATTATTGACTAGAATATCAATACTTATATCATCAAGTACTAAATCATTATATAGATCTACGGCAGCATCTTCTCCTGTAAGATCCATCGCAATCACTTTGATTTGTACATTATATTCAGATAATTCTGCTTTCACTGCTTCTAATTTTTCTCTATGACGTGCAAGAAGTACAAGATCATATCCTTTTCTCGCAAATACACGTGCACATGCTTTCCCTATTCCATTAGAAGCACCTGTAATTAATACTGTCTGTGACATCTTTTTCACCCCTTTCTACCATCATACTTTATCTTGATATTTTGTCAAATAAGCTATCTTTACTTATACTCTCCATACCTAACATGACTTCATCAATATAATTATCAATATAAATCAAATGAGGCATATCACTCATCTTAAATATCTTTAATAGTTCTTCTTCTACATAATGTTCATCAATACTTTGAGCACATATTACAATAGCTTCAGGATTCAACATTCCAATAATATTCTGTAATTCTAAAACAAGTCTTTTACTTCTACCTTTCATCGATCTTCTATTCTTATAATCTTCATGATTTATAACAGGCATGAAATAAGTTTGTCCAGCAATAGAACTCTTTCCTTCTACAAGATGACCATTAATAACTATTCCTAGACGTGAATCATTCTTTGAATCCAACAATACAATAGAATCATATTGCATATGCTTAATATAAGCGCCTATAGCCCCCATATATACATTATTTTCTATTAATATACGCTGTTTATAACGATTCTTTATATCTATATCACTATCAGGTAATGAGAGATATATTGTATGTACCTGTGCATTCAACATCTCATCTATAAAAGAACACAATACATCACGGTCTAGCTTAGGTATATCCCTTCTCTTTTCTTCCATCATCTCACTATAAAGATTATAAAGACGTCCTATAACTGTTATTGTCTTATCATGCTTATAAGCATATATACATAATGTTTGTGAAAACTCTCCATTGACTTGATAGCCCATACTAGGTCTTCCACCAGTAGATTCTCTATATCCTTCTTTAATCACAAGATTACTTTTCAACATCTCTTCTAAAAGACTATCAATCGTAGATAAAGATAAACCAGTATAGAATACTAATTCATTCTTTGTACACCCTCCTTGTTTTACTAACGACTGAATAATCTTAACAACATTCTTTTTTCTAACACCCCTTATTTCATCCATACTCTGCCCTCCAGTAAACGCTTACCTTATTAATAAAATAGAAAGAGAATCCTTAACGATTCTCCTTAATTCTAATCTTTCTTTTAATAAAAGAAATTAATGTGATAAAACCAAATAAAATAGCTGTGAATACAACTAATGCAATCACATAAGAAAAAGATGACTTCTCTTCTTTTTGAACCTTCTTAGTCTTCTTCTTAGTCTTAGTCTTTTTTACAGGTTCTTCCTGTTTTGGTGTTTCTGTAGTAGTGTCTTCATTTTTCTTTACTTCTACTCGTATTGATACTTTACGTGTAGACTGATATAACTTACCATAAACTGTATATTTACCTGCTTCATTAAAAATCTGATTATTCCAGATAATCTTAACCTTTTTACTTGTCTTATTAGAATAACTAACAGTCGCATATTGTGGTAATTGTGCTTCTACTCCTGTAGTTGTATAAACAACTGCAGGAACACTTACACTTGTAACAGATGCATACTTTACATGAATTGTCTGTGTAATAGTCTGATCATAAATATGACCATTTAAAGAAAATGTATGTACATACTTTAAAGCATTATTATCATAATTATCCCAGCGTATGATTTCATTTGATTGATCTCCATTAGACCATGTTACAGAAGCAGTGGCAGGTAAAGAAAGTGCTTCTCCTATAGTCACTGTTTTATTAGCTAAATCATCAATATGTGTTATTTTAGCTGCTTCTACATTCACTATACAGCTAGTGGTTACCTGTAAATCCGCAATAGAGCCTGTGACAGTAAATTGACTCGCATTTCTTGTCTTATATAAGCTTTCATCAAATGTATTCCAGTCAATATTATATTCCTTCTCACTACCATCATAGAAAGTTACCTTCGCCTTTAATGGGAGTGATGGTGCTTCTCCAGAAGCAGTTGTCACTTCACCATCATAGTTGACATTGACTACATGATTATCTGCATAAACTGGGCTTATAAAAAACAAAGACATCAATAAAACTATGAATATCTTTCTCATTTATTTCACCTCTTATATCTATCTTATGCTTAATTCAACTAATAGTAAAGATGAATACTACAAATTAACCTAATGCGACATCTAGAACCATCATCAAAGTAAATCCTACTGAGAATAATAATACACCTAGATGTGAATGTTCTCCCTGACTCATTTCAGGAATTAATTCTTCTACTACAACATACATCATAGCACCTGCCGCAAAACTAAGTAGATAAGGCATCACTGAGATAATATAACTTGATAATAAGACTGTAATAAAACCTCCGATAGGTTCTACAATACCTGACAATGTGCCATACATAAAAGACTTCAATCGAGACACTCCTGTACTTCTTAAAGGCATGGATACAATTGCGCCTTCAGGAAAGTTCTGTATTGCGATACCTATTGATAAAGCAAGTGCTCCCATAGCAGTTATTCCTTCATTACCTGATAAATAAGACGCATAGACAACACCTACTGCCATTCCTTCAGGAATGTTGTGAATAGTGACTGCAAGTACTAACTTGATTGTTTGAGACAAGTGACTACGTGGTCCTTCCTGACTATGATCTAAATGCATATGAGGAATCAAATGATCAAGTAATAATAAAAATAGTATACCTAACCAAAATCCTATAAGTGCAGGAATAAAGGTAGAAGATTGATCAAGTGATGGAATGATTAAACTCCAGATAGAGGCAGCCACCATTACACCTGCCGCAAATCCAGTGAGTGCTTTTTGTATATTTAAACTTAATTCTCTTTTCATAAAGAACACACAGGCTGCACCTAGTGTTGTTCCTATAAAAGGTATAATTAAAACCATATGAACACCTCCCTTACTCATACTACATAAATCAATTAGTTAATTCAAACTATGTGATAAAGAAAAAAGATAAGCATGGGGAACACTTATCTTCTTTCTTGTATTTACACTTGTACTTTGTAGTCTAACGAAGGGAAGGGATTGCTTGACTACAATACATATAATACTTAACGAATGTGTTAAGATTATAATTCGATTATGTCAAATTGTGTGAATCCTTGTTCCCAAACAAATACATATCATCTATAGGAATAATATTTCTCATATATTGTGTGAGATCTATTTCTTTAAGAATGACTTCTCCTACAATAGATACATTATAGTTGTATTCATTTCCGTCTTCATCAATTAACTGAATACGCCACCAATCACGATTTGTAGAGGATGGATGATTAGAAGATTCAAGAAAGAATTCTTTTAATAGTTCTAAGAGTGTTTCAGCTTTTTCTTGTCCTATATTCACTCTTTTACGTCTAATAATTCTTCTAGAATTGAATCCATCTCCGTAATTGTATCCAGTAAACCAGATGTGTCCATCACGCAGGATTGTTAAACGCTGACTGACTTCTACACAAGCATCCGGTTTTACTCCACGTCCTTTCGCATCTGAATAAAGTATGATTTTAGATAGTTTCATGATGAACACCCCCTTCAATACATTTATTATAATTAATCACAATAAATGTATCAAACATTACAACTATTTTGAGAAAAATAATTATATGAAGAGTAATCCAATAGTATGTACGATAAAGGCACAGATCCAGGCAATAACACACTGGAATACCACAATCTTTACAGCCCATGGACCACCTAGTTCTCTTCTAATAGAAGCGATAGCTGCCACACAAGGTGTATATAATAAACAGAATACTAAGAGTGATAATGCACCTAGAGGTGTAAGTATTGTCATTAAAGATTCTGTTCCTTTAAATAATACTGAGAGTGTAGAAACAACACTTTCTTTAGCCATAAATCCAGCAATGAGCGATGTAGAGATTCTCCAATCACCAAAGCCTAAAGGTTTGAAGATTGGCGCAATAAATCCTGCCACCATTGCTAGAATACTATCCTGTGAATTAGAAACTAAATCTAATCTTAAATTAAAGCTCTTTAAGAACCAAATGACAATAGAAGCGATAAAGATAATACCAAAGGCTCTTTGTAAGAAATCCTTGGCTTTTTCCCATAATAACTGGAAAGTAGTTTTTGCGCTAGGCATACGGTAATTAGGAAGTTCCATCACAAATGGAACAGCTTCACCCTTGAATAAGAAACGCTTAGAAATAAGAGCTGTAATAATACCCATCACAATACCAAAGATATATAATCCTACCATGACTAAGCCAGCTTGTTTTGGGAAGAATGCAGCTGCAAAGAATGCATAGATTGGAAGCTTTGCAGTACAGCTCATAAATGGTGTCAACATGATTGTCATCTTACGGTCACGTTCTGAAGGGAGTGTACGGCTTGCCATAACACTTGGCACAGAACATCCAAATCCAATCAACATTGGCACAATACTTCTTCCTGATAAACCAATCTTTCTGAGTAGTTTATCACTTACAAAGGCAACACGCGCCATATATCCTGTATCTTCTAATAATGATAAGAAAAAGAATAAAATAACGATAATAGGTAAAAAACTAATAATAGAACCAACACCCTGGAATACACCATCAATGACTAATGAATGTAGTACTGGGTTAATATTCCAAGCAGTAAGTCCTTTGTCTACAACTTTAGTCAAAGCATCAACACCTATTTCCATAAGTGACTGTCCCCAGGCACCAAATACATTAAATGTTAAAAAGAATACGAGTCCCATAATAATGATAAAAGCTGGAACACCTGTATACTTACCTGTTAAGACTTCATCAATCTTACGGCTTCTTTCTCTTTCTTTACTTTCATGTGGTTTAACTACTGTTTCTTTAACTAATTTATTAATAAAAGTAAAACGCATATCCGCAATAGCAACAGTACGGTCTAATCCTCTTTCTTCTTCCATCTGTGAAATGATATGTTCAATCATTTCTTTTTCATTTGTATCAAGGTCTAGAGCTGCTTCTACTCTTGCATCACCTTCTACTAGTTTATTAGCCGCAAAACGTAATGGAATACCTGCTCTTTGCGCATGGTCTTCAATTAGATGCATGATGGCATGTAAGCATCTATGTACTGCACCACCTTCATCATTTTCATCACAAAAGTCCTGTCTTAAAGGTGCTTCTTGATATTTCGCTACATGGATAGCATGATTCACTAGTTCATCAATACCTTCATTCTTAGCAGCAGAAATAGGGACAACTGGGATACCCAATAGTTCTTCCATCTTATTTAGATGAACATAACCACCATTACCTCTTACTTCATCCATCATATTCAGTGCTAGAACCATTGGTACATCAAGTTCCATTAACTGCATAGTGAGATATAGGTTTCTTTCTATGTTTGTTGCATCTACGATGTTGATGATTCCTTTAGGTTTTTCATCTAAGATATACTGTCTAGATACTAATTCTTCACTTGTATAAGGAGATAAAGAATAAATACCTGGTAAATCAGTTACAAGTGTTTCTGGATGTCCTTTAATAGACCCACTCTTTCTATCAACAGTGACACCAGGGAAGTTCCCTACATGTTGATTAGAACCTGTTAATTGATTAAATAATGTAGTTTTACCACAGTTCTGGTTACCTGCTAATGCAAAGGTGATCTGTGTTCCTTCTGATAAAGGATTTTCAGTCTCTTTATCATGATATTTACCACCTTCACCGAGTCCTGGATGAATATGGTGTTGAATAGGTGGAATAGGTGTATGATCTTCTACACCTTTAGAAGTCATATCTATTCCAATCTTTTTTGCATCATCTAAACGTAATGTTAGCTCATAGCCATGAATACGTAATTCCATTGGATCACCCATAGGGGTGAATTTTTCCAATGTTACAACAGAACCTGGTATTAAACCCATATCTAGGAAATGTTGTCTTAATGACCCAGAGCCTCCTACATAAGTCACTGTAGCACTTTCCCCAATCTTTAATTCATCTAGAGTCATAAAACCCCTCCTTCATATTCTCTCAACAAGTATAGCACAAAAAAGCTTCCTTAAGTGGAAGCCTTTAAGTATTTTGTAGGTATAATCTTTGTAAGATAGATATTGTTTTCTGAGAGATAGAACTTGTATCCATCTTCATACATCTGTTTAGTGTCAATAGTAAAGACATATGGTTTCCCGTGTCTTGAACCAACCTTCGTTGCGGTTTCTATGTCTTGAGAAAGATGAACATAAAGACGTGTCTGACTTAATATACCTTCTTCTAAAATAGAAGGTACAAAACGAGTCGCTGTACCATGATAAAGAATATCAGGTGGCTGTACTTCTTTTAAATCTACATTCACAGGAATAGAATGTCCCTGATTCGCACGTATTCTTGTATGATCTTCATTATATGAATAGCGCTGTTTCTCATCTTCTCTCACAATCATATCTAAGTCTTCTATTGTGATATTTAACGCTTCTAATATCTTTTGCACATCACCATAAGCATGTTCATCAAGTTTAATACCTATACTTTCTGGACAATGTCTGAGAATATAACTTAAACGTCTGCTTTTTCGCTCCATAATGATTTTTCTAATACTTTTCCAAGAGCCTCAAATAATTCCTGTTCCTTGTCTCCAAAACGACCCAAACTATTAGAATCAACATCCAATACCGCAATCACTTTACCTTCTTCATCATGTAAAGGAACTACAATTTCAGACTTTGCTTCTGCATCACAGGCAATATAGCCTGGGAATGTCGTCACATCTTCAATAAGAATTGTCTGATCTCCCTGTACACATACACCGCAAGCCCCTTTACCTACTTTAATATGTGTACATGCCACTTTACCCTGGAAAGGACCTAAAACAAGTTCCCCAGCTCTCATCATATAAAAACCTACCCAGCTTAAATCATCAATCGCATCCATGAGTAAAGCACTTGCATTGGACAAGTTAGTCACAAACCATTCATTTGATGAAATAAGTTCTTCTAATTGTTTTATTAATAACTCCATTATTATTCCCCCTGTGTATATTCCTCATAAGATACAATCGCATTGATTGGTTTTCTCTTATCATGCATTGGTCCAGGTACACAATCTTCTCTTGGATAACCAATAGGTAAGATCATCACTGGTACATAGTTTTCAGGAATATTAAACTGTTTGATTAACTCCTTATAATCAAAAGAACCTACATAAGTAGACCCTAATCCTAAATCAAAGAGTTTAAGCATCATATATGTAGCCACAATAGACACATCTACTTCACCACATTCTCTATTATGCATATCCTTCCATGATACAGTCTTGTCATAACATAAAATCATTGCGAGAGGTGCATGGAAATGATATCTAGTACATTCCTTTAGTTTTGCAAGATTATCTGAATCTTCTACTACAAGAATTCTTTGTGGCTGATAGTTTACAGCTGTAGGTGCTATTCTTGCAGCTTCTAATATTTTATCTATTTTTTCTTTTTCTACCTTCTGATCAGAAAACTTTCTAACAGAATATCTTTCTTCTAATAACTGATCAAATTCCATAAAATTGACCTCCTTATAGAACTATTATATAAGAAACAAGCTTATAGATAAATAAAAAGCGGTCAATTGACCGCTTCAATTCATTATTCTGCAGGTTTTACAGATACTCCGAATTTCTTTTCAATCCATTTCTTAGTGCTATCGCTCTTTAAGATTTCAACAAGTTTCTTAATTGCTTTATTGTCTTTATTTGATTCTTTTACAGCGATGACATTCTGGTAAGTCTTTGCAGCTTCAGAACTTGAATCTTCAGAAGTGATGATCTTATCAGTCACTTTTGCATCTAATGCATAGTTACCATTAACAATACCAAAATCAACATCAGGTAATTTAGAAGCCACCTGTGCAGCATCTACTTCTACTAATTCTACTTTTTTGTTGTAAGAAGTGACATCCTTCTTAGTTGCGTTTACACCAGCATTCTTATCTAATGTAATAACACCATTGTCTGCAAGTAATAATAAAGCTCTTGCTTCATTAGTTGCATCGTTAGGAATTGCGATCTTAGCACCATCTTTAATATCAGATACTGCTTTATATTTAGTTGAATATAATCCTAAAGGTTCAAAGTGGATAGCTCCTACTGATACTAGATATCCATCATCACCCTTCTTATAACCTTTGTCTTTGTTGTAAGAAGTTAAGTATGGCTGATGCTGGAAATAGTTTGCATCTAATGAACCATCTGAAGTAGATGGGTTGATGTTAGGATAATCTGAGAATTCCTTAATCTTTAATTTATATCCTGCTTTTTCAAATTCTGGCTGGACATGCTTTAAGATAATAGCATGAGGTGAAGTTGTTGCACCGACTGTAATAGTTTTAGAATCTGACTTACTTCCACATCCTGCTAATGAGAAAGCTAAAAGACCTGCTGTAAATACCTTTAAAATGTTTTTGTTCATAATATTTTCCTCCAATGTATTAATTAATGTGTTGTTTTTTCTACGAGTTTGTCACCAATTGCCTGAACAATTGAAATTAAAATAAGAATTAAGACAATAACGACGAATGTGATATCTCCCATTGATCTCTGTAGACCATATCTGATCGCCATATCACCAAGTCCGCCTGCGCCAACAGAACCAACAATCGCAATCTGTCCAACTAACGCAATAAATGAAATTGTAAGACCTCTGATCATCCCTGGAATGTTTTCTCTTAGATAAACATCAAAGATGATTTCTTTTGTACTGAGTCCCATCGCAATACTTGCTTCAATGATTCCTGGATCAATTTCCATAATGGCTGATTCCATCTGTCTTGCGACAAATGGTGCTGTTCCTATAACTAGAGGAACAAGTGCACCTTCGATACCAATAGTTGTACCAAATAAGGCACGAGAGAGCACAGCTACAGTAGGAATTAAGATAATAAATGGAATAGATCTAAATAAGTTAATAATCTTATCTAAGATCCAGAAAACTGGTTGATTTTCTTTTAAACCATCTTTTCTAGTGACTACTACAATAACTGCTAACAAGATTCCAATAACCACTGAGATTAAACCACTGATTACCAACATTAATAATGTATCAATAATAGCTTGTGGGAAATCTGAAGCAAACTCTATAACGTTTGGAAATAGCTTAGTTACCACGTTTAATCACCTCCACTTTAACTCCCTGTTGTTTTGTGAATTCTAATGCTTTCTTGATATCTGCATCTTCGCCAGTAAAGATTGTAATAAGTGTACCAATTGGCTGTCCCTGGATAATTTCTACATTTCCAAAGATAATAGAACAATCTACATTGTAATCTCTTGATAATACTGAAATTAATGCGACATCTGTATTAGAACTCTGATACTGTAATTTCACCATCTGCTGGTTTTCATTTAACTGTGTAATACGATGATTGTCTTTGATCAATTCATCAATCTTATTAAGATTGTTTGTAGTAGCGATAAAGTTCTTAGTAATCTGATGTTGTGGATTAGAGAAGATATCAACAATACTGCCCTGTTCTACCACACGGCCATCTTCCATGACTGCTACCTTATCACATACTTCCTTGACTACAGCCATTTCATGAGTAATTAAAATAACTGTTAAGCCAAGTTCTTTATTTACTTTCTTAATAAGCTGAAGAATACTTTGTGTTGTCTGAGGGTCTAAAGCACTTGTAGCTTCATCACATAAAAGTACTTTAGGATTGTTGGCAAGCGCTCTTGCGATTGCAACTCTTTGTTTCTGTCCTCCAGATAACTGACTTGGATAAGAATCTTTTCTTTCTACCAAATCGATAAGTTCGAGTAATTCCAAGACTCTCTTTTGAATCTTATCCTTACTCCAGCCTAGATGTTTTAATGGAAAAGCGATATTGTCGTAAATAGTACGACTGTTGTAAAGATTAAAGTGCTGGAAGATCATTCCAATCTTTTCTCTTTCTTTTCTTAAATCTGCATCGGATAGTTTTAATAAATCTTTATCCCCAAATACAACAGCGCCGCTATCAGGTTTTTCTAATAAGTTGATACATCTTACTAATGTAGATTTACCAGCCCCTGAGAAACCAATAATACCGTAGATTTCACCTTCTTCAATATTCAGACTGACATCCTTGACAGCATGGACATCGCCATCTTTAGTCTTAAAAGTCTTTGTAACATGTTCTAAGTGGATCATGTTCTCTCTCCTTCCCTTAAATAAAAAACGTTCTCATCCATATAATAGGACGAGAACGTAATGTTTCGTGTTACCACCTAAATTCATTATTAAGTCACCTTAATAACCTCTTCGAGTACATGCATACTCTATCGCTGTAACGGGCGCTCCCGTCATGACTTACATTTCAGCCATGCAACTCCAAGACCATCTTCCTATAACTTCCCTTTATTCCTTCTCAGCTAACGGAACTCTCTGTATAAGTTTCATCACAGTACTCTTCTTTTCACTGTCTTTTCTTGATGTGGTTTCATCTTAGCACCACAAATTTAGTGCGTCAACACAAAACACGATAATATCTACTATTTTAGTAGGATTATAGTTTTATAAAATAGGGTACCATAGTTTTAAACTATATCAGTGTGTAAAAAAAAGGATCTGTATTTCTACAGACCCTTATTTATAGCATCATGAATAATATCAGCATGATCAAAGGCAAGATCATTCATACCTATATTGATATCACCACATCTTAGATGTGTTTCATCGACAATAGTGAACCATTTTGCTTCTTTGGCATCATCACCAGCTTCTGGATGAATACTCTTCTTATCTACATCTGCATAAAATGCAGTAGATACAACCCATCCACGAGGATCTCTTCCCGGCTGACTATAAACACCTACAAGCTTCATAGACACACCTTCTATACCTGTCTCTTCTTTAAGTTCTCTTGAAGCCGTCTTTTCAATCGGTTCATTCTTATTAGCGAAGCCACCAGGTAGTGCCCATTTACCTATATAAGGATGTCCACCACGTTTAACCAATAGAATCTCTGTCACATTAGAATGAGCAAAGATACAAATATCAGCTGTCAGTGAAGGTTTAGGATATTTATCAGGATTATAGCTTTTTAAAAATTCTTCTTCTGTAAGACCGTTCTTATCTCTACACATTAGAAATCAACTTCTGTATCGTAGTAGCAAGCCTTTAATAAGTTTTCCATTTCTTCCTGAGTTGGAATACGTGGGTTAGAACCTGTACATGCATCAGCAATAGCGTTCTTAGCGATTTCTGGTAATCTTTCTAAGAATACATCTTCAGGTACAAATCCAACTTCAGCTGGTAAACCATCAGCACCATAGTGGTTGATACTATGTGGGATATTTAATGCATCATTCATACCTCTTAAGTATTTAATCAATAATGCAACCTTTTCATCATCATTTTCTCCACCTAAGTGCATGTAATCAGCAATTACACCATAACGTTTCTTAGCTGTTTCATCTTTAGCGTTATAAGCAATAACCTTTGGTAAGTACATAGCATTAGCTGCACCATGGATAATATGTCCACCCTGATCTACGAAAGCAGCACCAGTCTTATGAGCCATTGAATGTACGATACCTAATAATGCGTTAGAGAATGCCATACCTGCTAAGCACTGTGCATCATGCATATCATCTCTGCAGCTCATATCACCACTATATGATTTAACTAAGTTAGCCTGGATCATTTCAATTGCATGAATAGCAAGTGGATCAGTGTAGTTACAGTTTGCAGTAGATACATATGCTTCAATTGCATGAGTCATAGCATCCATACCTGTATGAGCAACTAATTTAACTGGCATAGTTTCAGCTAAGTCAGGATCTACGATAGCAACATCTGGAGTGATTTCAAAGTCAGCGATTGGATATTTAATACCTTTATCATAATCAGTAATGATTGAGAAAGCTGTAACTTCAGTTGCAGTACCACTTGTAGATGGGATTGCACAGAAATGAGCTTTCTTTCTTAACTTTGGAATACCAAATACTTTACACATTTCTTCGAATGTGATTTCTGGATATTCATACTTAATCCACATAGCTTTTGCAGCATCGATAGGTGAACCTCCACCCATAGCTACGATCCAGTCAGGCTTGAATTCTTCCATAACTGCAGCACCTTTCATAACTGTAGTTACTGATGGATCTGGTTCGATACCTTCATATAATTTAACTTCCATACCAGCTTCTTCAAGATATTTAACAGCTCTATCCAGGAAGCCATTTCTCTTCATACTTCCGCCACCTACACAGACAATAGCTTTCTTACCTTCTAAGTTCTTAAGGTTTTCTAAGGCACCTTTGCCATGATATAAATCTCTTGGTAATGTAAATCTCATATTATATTTTCCTCCTATACAATACCTTTGATGACTAACTTTTCATCTAGTGAAAATTTTATCATAAACGCTTACATTAGTCAATGTTACAAAGGTGCTTACAGTTTAAAAAATACAATACATATCTTCACTTTTTGTGATATTTAAGCCATTTTTTAGACTTTAAAAAAATTTAAAAAAACAATTTATTTTTTTCTTTGATTTATATACTGCGGCACACTAGTATGGATGACTTCATCTGCACATTTGATGAGTTCAGGAGCAGCATTCTCTACAGCACAGCTATAGTCTGCCTCTTCAAACATTTCGATATCATTCTTTCCATCCCCAAATACAACCACTTCATCACACTGTAGTTTCTGTTTTAAGTATTTAATCGCATTCGCTTTAGAAGCATCTGGTGACATCACTTCTAACCACCAATCATGAGAATACATTTCCTGATCAAAGACAGCATAATAGTCTTCCTTAAACAAATCATAAAGAGGCTTTAATTTACCATAATCATCAATCAATAATAAATAGAATATATCCCCCTCATAGAGATCTTCATAAGTATTCACAGGATGATTTCTAGGATCGTCTAAATGATCATCCACAAAAGCTTTTACTCCTGCACTCATCTTATCCTTAATATAAGAGAAGTAATTCTTCTTTCCTATTTGAGAATAGACAATAGGTGAGATATCATAATCCTTTACAGTGTCTAGTATAGAATCTCCTAAATAGTTTCCTAGGATCATATCTCCTTTAGGTGATAATATAAACGTCCCATTCTGGACAATGACTGGAAGCTTAAAGTTTATATCACCTATTACCTGTTTTGCGGTAATAAGAGAACGTGCAGTCGCATAGGTGATATTTACATCTTCTTCTATGAGCTGATTAATGAGTTTTAAGTTATCTGGTTTTATTGATTTATCTGGTTCTAGTAATGTACCATCTAAATCTGTTACATAGAGTGTCTTCATACTTTCCTCCTATATAAAAACATCATGATACTATTTTACCATGATGTTTAAGAAAAAGTTATTTTTCAAAGTATTCTGCCACTTTTTGCAAGTTCTCAATAATTGGAAGATGTTGTGGACATGCTGCTTCACACTGCCCACATCCAATACATTCACTTGCTTTACCAAATGTATGTGTTAAACGTGTATAGTATTCTCCTTGAGGTCTCCATGATTTAGTTGCTACTTCCTGTTTATCAGCATTATAGAGTGAGAAGTATTTAGGAATCGCAATATGCATTGGACACCCTTCTGTACAATAAGAACAGCCGGTACAAGGAATTTCAATACTACTATTAATAATATCAACAGCCTTCTTAATCAGTGTCTGTTCTTCCTCATTTAAAGGCTTAAAGTCTTCCATATACCCTGTATTATCTAATAGCTGTTCCATATTACTCATACCAGATAAGACAACCTGGACATTATCTAAACTTGCTGCAAAACGAATCGCCCAAGATGGAATAGACATATCTGGATGATAAGATTTGAATGTCTCTTCTACTTCATCAGGTACATTGGCGAGAGTACCACCCTTCACTGGTTCCATTACAAATACAGGAACATGATGTCTTACTGCCGTTTCATAACATTTACGAGACTGTACGCCTTCACTTTCCCAATCCAGATAATTCAATTGAAGCTGTACAAATTCTACTTCTGGATGTTCAGATAAGACACGTTCTAATAAGTCTGCATTATCATGGAAAGAGAAACCAATATGTTTTACTAATCCTTTTTCTTTCTTATCCTTCAACCATGTGAAACAGTCCAATTCTGTATATTTCTTATAATGATCTGTCCCTACATCATGTAGGAGATAATAATCAAAGTATTCTGCACCTGTTTTTCTTAACTGTTCATTGAAGATTCTATCTCTATCTTCTTTTGTTTCAATAAAACCTGCATGAAGCTTATCAGCTAGTGTAAAAGAATCTCTTGGATGTCTTTCTACTAAAGCTGTCTTAGTCGCTTCCTCACTCTTAAAGGCACAATACATCCAGGCTGTATCAAAATAAGTAAATCCTTTTTCTAGAAATGTATCCACCATTCTTTTAGTTTCTTCAATATCAATGCTGCCTGCATCATTTTGATCTAGTAATGGTAGACGCATTAAACCAAATCCTAATTTCTTCATATACATATCCTCCATACATTCATTTTAACCCTAAAGTAAGGTTTAAGGGCAAGAAAAAAGAGCTGTAACGCTCAAGATAGTAATAAATACTACCTATTCATTACAGTCCCTTTTGATTTTTCATAATCATTTGAATAAGTGTAGGAATAAAGAATTCTATGATGAATGCTGCCATAAAGAATAATAATATCAGCATTTTAGTTACAGGTATAATCAAACTATATATATGTATCCTTATAACAAACTCTATAAAGACTTCTAGTAATACTACTCCCAAAACAGCTAACATAAGAGAATTCTTGATATAGGTAAGATTAAAACTGTTATTTATTCTCTTAGTAGTAAAACCTAAGTTATATAGAAAATCTCTTGTCTGTTTTTCTTCCTTAAGAATGAGGTATTTGAGGTAGAAATAGAATCCATACAACAATACAAATACTATAATCATGAATTGTATTAATACTTGTTTATTGTTGGAAAGAAGTTTATTGATTGCACTATTATCCACAAATACACCTTCTACATTAAAGCCTAGTTTCTCTAATTCCTGTGTCACCTTATCTATATTCTTCAGACTATCTACCCTTACAGTATAAGCACCTGGTTTCCAAGGTGTTTCTACAACGACCTGATCCACATCACTCATTGTATAAGTAGAAGGTAATGATCCTTCATAATATGTATAATCCATTCCTTCTTCACCAGGCACACCATATAATACCTTTGATTGTGTTGCACGATGTTTCTTCCTATATTGATTTACAACACTTCGTGGGACATAGATACTGCCAGTACCATTATATGAATTTGAACTTATTTCTGTTCCTTCCTTTAATATACCTCTTACAGGTAGTTCTACCTCTACTAAATCCACGAGGACAGTATTAACATCCACATATTCACTACCTTCTAAATCAATACCTGTCTGTGTAATACCTGATGCATCATACATAGGAATAGGTAAATAAAACTTTAATTTAAGATCATCCATATTGATTGAATCAACTGAAACATCCTGATTAGATAATAACTGATTACTTATATATACACCTTTATTATCAATATGCTTTACAGTTAAATTTGTATAATCATCTTCATCCCCATATACCTGCATACTTCCTAGACTTATTGTTTGATTACATTTCTTTCCTGTTAGTTTTGCTTCTTGATATTTCAATTGAGTTTCAGTATCTAATCCAAGTATCATAACATCATTGTATTCTTTTTCATAACGCCATTTAACACTCTCAATATTCTTTACAGATTTAATCTTTTTATAATCTGATTGTGTCATAGGAATTTCTGAACCATTATATGAATAATAGTCATTACTCATCTTTTCCTTATATACAGTTAAATCTCTCGAAGCAATCGTATTGATTTTTTGTTCATAAGATGCATTATAATGTCCATAAACATTATAGCTATATGCACATATAATCATTGTGAAAGCAACAAGTATGTTCATAACTATTCTAAACGTACGATGAGAAAAACGTAGAGTAAATAATTTACGATTATGTGGTATCTGTGATATAAGAGATGTTTCCCTCTTATTTTCTTTTTCTAGAATAAGTGTTTGATCAACCTTATAGAGCACATCTGCTTCTTCAATCATCCTTTTATCATGAGTTGCCACAATCACATAATGTCCCTCTTGCGCATACTCTTTTAGATACTTAATCATTTCTATCGCATAGGATGCATCCAAAGCGGCTGTAGGCTCATCAAGTATCAATATTTCTGGCTGACTCATAATAGCTAAACAGATAGCGACTCTTGTCTTTTCACCACCTGATAAGTTTCTAGGATATTTTTTCTTTAGAGAAGCTATACCAAACTTTTCTTCATATGTATCATTTCTTTGATAACCTAATTTAACTAATTGTTTAATATGTTCCTCTATAGTCATTCCTTCAATAAACAAAGGAATCTGAGGTACATTGACCATATGATCATAAATGAGCTGTTGTCTACTATCTTGATCTTGTTCATCTATTCTCTGTCCTTCATAGATATATTCACACTCATATGCGAATTGAAAGGCTTTTAAGAAAGTAGACTTACCAGAACCACTCTTTCCCCT
>NZ_FR898842.1:0-15947 GCF_000437715.1 Catenibacterium sp. CAG:290 | reverse complement strand
ACTCTTTCCCCTAATAATAGTCAATACACCTGGAGAAGTATGAAATGATGCATTGTTTAAGATTACTTTATCACCAAATGATATATTTAAATTTTTGATTTCAATCATCTTAATGCACCTCACTTCTCAATTCATCCACTATATTCAGTTTATTAATGAATTTGTTTTGAAGAACCATTCTTTCTATCAAAAAGATAGCTATGAATAAAACTGTCATACTAGAAAGTGTTATTATATCAAAAGTACCTAGTATACAAGACATGACAAAAGAAATAAGGGTAGAACTCACTACAACTATAGATATACTTCCCAATGTTTCTATCATGGATATTCTTTGTAAATCCTTTTTTAATAATCCTGATATCAAAAGAAGTACAAGTTCTTTTTTTCTTTGCATAAGAAGATGAGATTCCAATACAATATCAATAAGTACACTAATAAGTAGAATCACACCCGCAAATGTAAACATCATATTCTTATAGTAAGAATCAAGACTATTCATAGCCTCTCTGTCAGTAAATGAATCATTAATTCTATATCCCTTTGATTCATAATAGTCTATCAATTCATTCAATTCGTCAAAGGTATTAGTCTTAATAATATAACCTATATAACGTGGTGTACATCCTGATTGTTTATAGATATCCTGAAGAATTGCATACGGAACATAAATATATCTCTGACTCTTTGATACATAATGAACCTTTTTATTATTTCTAAATACACCATTGATATCAAATATATGAGTTGTCTGATGCATACCATTTTGATCAGTTATATAGAGATCTAAATTCACTCTATTATTAGATAATCCCTGATTCAACAGATAATAACTCTCATTATCCATATAAATTCCTGTCTTTGTTTCTTGAATATTTCTATCTATATATTTAGAAAGATCATCATCCTTGAAATAAGGCACAAGATAGACATCTTCTCCTTCTATTTGTGTATATATTTTATATAGAGGAAACGTATTCTTGTCATCTATTTTTATGAAATGAGAATAATCTTGATCCACATAACTATGCTTATCTTTGGTAATAATAGCCTTATTTTCTAATTGTCCTATCAACATCTGCATTCCTTGATCCTTTGAATGATGAATAATACCAAGAATCATCTGTCCAGATACAAGAGACAAAATAAATACCATCATCATCAAAACATACATGAACCTATAATGTTTCACATAGTCCTTTACATACTCTTTATAGAACTTATGATCAACCTGAGAGATAACACCCTTTCCACATATATCTTCTTGAATCACAGAACCATCAGATGTCAGTCTTCTATCTTCTAGTGTATAGATGATATCTGCATAATTTATAGCCTCTTCTGAATGAGAAGCCAACACAATGGTCATATGCGCACTTAATTCTTTTAATATATTATAGATTTCTATCTCATTCTCATAATCAAGTGAAGCGGTCGGTTCATCTAAGACAAGCACTTGTGGATTACTTACAAGCGCTGTTGCGATAGAAAGTCTCTGTCTTTCCCCTAAAGATAGCGTCATGACATTCTGATTCAAAGTCACATCAAGATGCATCTTATCAAGATAATCCTGTATATCTTTATCAGATAAATGTTTATTATAAATATGTGCAAAATACTGTAATGTTCCTCTGACATCTAGATGAGCCAATAAATCATTTTCCTGTAATACATAGCTGATACATTCTTTCCTTATATTATTTCTATCTTTTTCTTCTATGAGATGATGATCATAATAGTATTGATACTTGCTTTTTGTATCCATAAGCGCAATACAATAGAGAAGAGCTGTCTTACCTGAACCACTCTTCCCTCTTATAAGAGTAATAGAATGTGCAGGAATAGAAATAGAGGCATGATCAAGAATAACCCTATCATATTCTATACAAATGTCCTTTAATTCAATCATATTATCATTCCCTTTCATATATATATTACACTTCTAATTATTTTTTTGTAAAGGCTTTCATTGTAATCAAAAAAAGAGCTGTAACGCTCAAGATAGTAATACATTCACACCCACGATAGACTTAAAGCCATCATTAAAATTAACGCTACTATTCTTTTTATAAGAACCTCCTAATTTAAAATACTACATAGCAGCAAAATTAATTACGCATAAGAAAACAAAAAAAAGCAACAATATGATAAGAAAAATCAAAACGCATTTTAAAATTTTTTTTGAACGACGATTTCTACTTGCCAACTGTTCTACCACTCTCGCCAGTTCAACTGCTATCATATCTTCATTTTTCTCATCGGTAACATCTGATCCTATTAGTTCGCTCACAGACACATCTAATATTTCTGCCAATTTTATTAACATGTCGGCATCTGGAACTGATATTCCCTTTTCCCACTTCGATATAGTTTGCCTCACAACGTTCAAGGCTTCTGCAACGTTTTCTTGCGTTAGGCCTTTTCGTTTTCTAAATATTTTCAAATTCTTGCTTAACATTTTATGGCTACCTCCTTTCATTTGTTCACTCTATATATATCCTAAATAGTTGCGTTGCACAAGCAACACATATTAACATAGCGTAATTTTATCGTATCAGTAGATTTATTTTTGCAACAAAGCAATATTTTCACTCAATCTTCGGCACCTTTCAAATACATAGATTTCGCCATGGTGGAACCAGTAGTGCAAGGCACTATTAACAAATACTTATCCCATCTCCTTATTAATCAATCATTGATTGTAAGGTTTAAGGGTAAGAAAAAAACTCTGTATTAAATACAGAGTTTAGTGAGTCTGACCTTCAGCAGTCTTGATATCTTCCTGGTTTTCACCAATAGCTTTTACAGCTGCTTCAATACCAGTCACAATCTGTTCAAGACTTAATGATGGAGCAATTGGCTTACGGTTAATAACCTGGCTAGTGATGAATGGAACATGCATGAACCCACCACGAACATCTGGATATTTATTTGCAAGTGTATAAAGTACACCATACATTAAATGGTTACATACATAAGTACCAGCAGTATTAGAAACACTTGCAGGAACACCTGCTTTACGAATTTCTTCAGCCATTGCCTTAATTGGTAATGTAGCGAAATAAGCAGTTTCTCCATCTTCGAATACTGGACCATCTAAAGGCTGATTTCCTTCATTATCAGGAATACGTGCATCATTGATATTGATTGCGACACGTTCTGGGGTTAAATCAAAACGTCCCCCAGCCTGTCCAATACATAATACAGCATCTGGTTTTTCTTTTTCAATTGCAGCAGCTACTGTATCGATAGATTTGTAGAATACTGTAGGAACCATAAGTTTTACAACTTCTACATCTCCTACCTGATCAGAAACTCTTTTAACAGCTTCCCAGGCAGGATTGATTGGTTCGCCACCAAATGGGTCGAAACCTGTTAATAATAATTTCATTTAAAAGCCTCCTTAGAATGCTAAAACGTACATTAAGATAATATGAATTACTAACATAATTAATGCAACTGGAACCTGAGTCATAATAATTCTGTATTTATTCTTAGTTTCCAGCAATGCAGCAGGCATGATATTGAAGTTTGCAGCCATAGGAGTCATTAATGTACCACAGTAACCTGCAGTTAAACCTAAAGCACCAACAACAATAGCATTTGCGCCCTGTGCAATTAAGAATGGATAACCGATACCTACTGTAATAACAGCGAAAGCAGCGAAACCATTACCCATGATCATTGTAAATAATGCCATACCTACACAATAGAAGATAACCGCAATTAAGTGATTTCCTTCAGGGATAAGTGCACCTACGCCAGCAGCGATAACAGCACCTACACCAGCTGCAGTAAATAATGAACCTAATGCAGATAATACCTGAGGTAAGATACCTGTAGAGCCAACATTATCATTTAATCTAACACCATCTTTGAAAGGTGTAGATAGTTTTGGTTTAAAGATAATATATGCAACGATTAATGCAGCAGCAGCACTAATACCAATCGCATTGTTTGCACCAAGATTTGGTAAGAAAGTTGCAACTAATACGGCAACAAGAGCTAAGCATACTGGTGGGATAAATGATTTATATCCGTATTTGTCTGCATTATCACGAGTTTCCTTAGCAGTTGGGATATGTCTTGCAGCTGGTTTTACTAAACCTAAACCAGATAATACAGCAAGAAGAACAACGATTAAACCAGTAATCCAAGTTGGAATATATGGTCCAACCATAAATGTAACAGCAATTAAGAACCAGAAAATGGCAGTAGTTACTGGCTTTTCACAGTCTTTGTTAGTTAAGGCATTAAACCCTGTTGCAGCAAAGATTGCACCAATGACGCAGTAGAATACTTCTGCGATAATAGTGGCTGTATTCCATTCAATTTGTAACATTGTTATTTGCCTCCTTTTCCATATTTCTTATTAAGTTTCTTATCGAACCATAAAGCATAAGCTCCACCAACAAAAACAGAAATAACTGCAATTGGAATAGACCATAATGCAATCTGGTTAGCAGTAACAACCTGGTTCACACCATGTGACGTAAATAATTCGTTTAAAGTTGAAACAATAAGTAATGTTCCTGAAGCACCCATGAAACAGTTCTGCGCAAAGAAGTTACCATAGTTTTCAGTAGCTGCAGCCATACCTTTGATCTGATCTTCTGTATCTTCATCAATATCACCATATTTCGCAATCGCAGCAGCCTGAGCCATTGGATTGATTAATGGACGGATGAACTGTGGATGACCACCAATTCTTAATGAGAATGCAGACGCAACAGTACGCACACCTTCCCAGATCACTAATAAGCGACCTGTAGTAGCGTTCTTAATACCCTTAATCAAGTCTACCGCTTTATCACGTAAACCCATACGTTCACATAGACCTACAACTGGTAAAGTTAAAATAAATAAAGTTGCTGTACGGTTTTTTAAAAAGGCTGTACCTAGTGTATTTAAAATGTCCATGATAGACATACCACTGATTAAACCTGTTACTAAACCAGCAACAACAACTGTTGCAAGAGTATCGAATTTCATTACAAACCCAATAACGACAATTACGATACCGATAAGTTTAATAGCATCATTCATATGTTTTTCCTCTTTCTTCGTAATATGATAAAATAATTATACCAATAAATGTCGCTATATGCAAATTGATAAAGACAATATTTCATCAAAATACAAATTGAGTGTCCTTACATTTTACGATATTTGAGCAAATGAAAAGAGGAGCACTATAATACTCCCCATTCAATCGGCTGGATAGCCTTGGCATGTCCATCTTTCATGATAACTTTATCATCTACAATAATAGTTGGATTATGTGTCACTAAGTCAAAATGTCCACGCGCATTATGACTGCCTCCTAAAGCAAGATTTCTACCAAAACCAATATGGAATGTGCCAAAAGCAGACTCATCTTCAATATAGCTGGCTCCACGACACTTAGATATTGTATTTAAACCTATTCCAAATTCTGCGGCACAATACATTTCTAAATCATCAAATGATTCTAAGTATTCTTTCAGTTTACGTCCATCTTCTGTGTCTTCGATATAAGTGATATAACCATTCTCTATTTTTATTTCTACAGGTTTATCCACTATTCCTATATATCCCATTGATCCATCTAATATTAGTGTCCCATTTGTATAATATTCAACTGGTGGTATATAGATTTCAAAGCTTGAAGAAGAACATTTTCCTACTTCCCATAATGAACCATGGAAGATACCTGGAAAACGATCTCTGATATCAAAGGTGAGGTCTGTACCACGTTTAGTCGTGACATGTATTGTTTTTGCATCACGTAATTCCCAGAACATCGGCATTCCAAGCATTGTGGCTTCATCAGGATCCATTTTTAAGAATTCCTGTTCAAATAATGATTCACCATTATTTGTAGACATGGGCATGGATAAGAACTGTGCGCCACGTGAAAGTGCATAGTTCACAGCATCTGTTGTAATAAATGAATAATTCGTTGCACCTACTATCGCATCTGCTTTAGCCATTTCCCATTTTAAATCATCTATACTTTTACCATTTTGTATTTCATGTGACTTTAACTGGACAACCTTACATCTAGCACCTATATGATCACATGCTTTTAAGAAGGCATCTGCTTCTTTAAGTTTTGTTTCATCTGTCACAAAATATACTAAATTATCTTTTGTAAGATGGAGCCAGTCTTCCACAACTATTCTTGCTCCTTCATTTATATTCATGTAAAATCAACCTCCGATACTCATTATATATAAAATCAGCATTTCTTGCGATACATATGATAGAAAACTACTCAACAACTTGTATTGCAGTTCAAACAGATACGACTCCTTCTACTCTTATACGTATCGCAAAAAAGCTAAGTTATTCAGTAAGTTTAGAAGACTTGGTGTAGATGCAAGAACCTATACAAATGAACACCTATTACCAGAAGTACTCAATAATAAGAGAAAAATCTTATAAGAAAAACTGGCGCAATTAACAGAATCACGCCAGTTCAGTAATACTAATCTTAAGAATGAAGAATAGAGTCTCCATTTGTTTCAATGATTTCTTTATATTCTTCATAAGAATCTTTTAGTTTTCTTTCAAGTGTTCCATGTCCATCATTAAAACGATCAACATAGACAAAACCATAACGCTTCTTCATTTCTCCAGTGCCTGCAGAAACAACATCAATAGGTCCCCAATATAAGTAACCCATACATTCAACACCATCTAAAATAGCTTCATGAACATATTTTAAATGTTCCTTGATGTAATACATTCTATATTCATCATGAATATGTCCTGTTTCATCTAGATTTTCATCTAATCCAATACCATTTTCTACAATAAAGAGTGGTAAATGATAACGATCATATAAGATATTCATAACATAACGGATACCTTTTGGATCAACTGGCCAGCACCAAGGTTCTGGTGAACATTCCTTTACAAATGGATTCGCACGTCCTTTTAATCCACCTGTATTACCATCCATACCAACAGACTGATCATATGTACTAGAACGATAATAACTAAATGAGAAGAAAGCGACTGTATTTTCTTTTATTAACTGTAATTCATCTTCTCTCATTTCAGGTGCACAGTCATGTTCTCTCCATACACGTTTTACATAACCAGGAATTTCTCCTAAACAGAAGACATCACCAAAATAGAAGTTATTTAATCTTACTGTATTATATGCCCCAAAGACATTATCAGGATTACAGTCATATGGATATGTTGCAACAGATGAACATGTTAACATACATCCTACTTGTGCATCTTTATCAATCTCACGGCATAGTTTAACTGTCCAAGCATTAGCTACACAGATATTATAGTAAGCAAGCCACTTATCTTTTTCAGTTGTTGAACCAATAGGATCACTTGGATCTTTTGGATTATCAATAGTGAGTACTCCACCAGCAACTAGTGGGTTAATCATCATATTATTGACCTCATTAAAAGTAAGCCAGTATTTTACTTTACCCTTATATCTCTTAAACACTGTAGTAACATAGCGTTTCCAGAAGTCAATGAGTTTACGATTACTCCATCCTCCATATTCAGTAATAAGATGTAGAGGTGTTTCATAATGACTTAATGTGATCACTGGTTCCATACCAAGTTCCAACATTGTTTCAATCAAATCATCATAGAAAGTTAAACCTTTTTCATTAGGTGTTTCTTCATCCCCATTAGGGAAGATTCTACCCCAGGCAATAGATGTTCTAAAGCAGTTAAAGCCCATACCAGACATTAACTTTAAGTCTTCTTTATATCTATGATAGAAGTCAATGGCTTCATGACTTAAGTATGCTTTATTAGGATCTAAGCACATTTCATATTTCTTTGTTTCTTCATTCCATTTAATACCAGGATCCTTAGAACCAATACCCACCATTACATCAGTCACATTAGGTTCCTTACCATCTTCTAGCCAGGCTCCTTCACATTGATTGGCAGCAACAGCGCCACCCCATAAAAAATTCTTTGGAAAACTCATATTCTTTTCCCTCCTATGATTCTATTCTAATCCAAAATAAGAAAAAATATGTTGTTCTTCCTATTTGTGAAAGACATTTCCTAGATATGAAAATATACTGTATCTCTAAATAAAAGTGTTAATATAGGGTATTTAAAAGGGCTATATGCATCATGCATATAGCCTCAACTATTATTTAATAATCTTGAAATAGTGACCTGGTTCAATCATGTCTAAGAACATCATTTCTTCTTCTTTTACATGACCACAAAGGTTTCTTTCACCATCATTTGGAATATCTCTTAATGCGATTTCTAATTCACCACGATAATGAGCTAAATTATCATTAACGATTAATACATCACCACGATGGAACATCTTCTGTTCTGTTTCACGATGTGGGATACTTTCATTCTTATACTTTACTCTGCTTCCAGATGAACGCAAGAAGAATGAAGAATGATCATAACGGTCCCAATGTGGATAATAGTCATAAATGATTTCCTTTTCTACATCTGATAAACCTTCTACTTCATCAATCTTGAAGCAGATGTTCTGGTAATCAACTTCTGATAAAGCTTTTAATTCTTCTTCTGAAGCATAAGCATTACCAATGATAATATCATCAACATCTCCAGTTGCAAGCATTAAACGAGCCTGTAAATCAATTGGAAGACCTCTTAAGATTTCTACTGTTGGTAATCCACAGAATACATTCCAAGGACCATGTGTATGTGGCTGGTTACTTGATACGAATGCAGCTGTATGAAGATTTAATGATTTCCAATAAGCATTGAAGTTAACGAAATAGTTCCAATCTAAACCAGAATATCTTTCTGGGAAGAAGTTATGACAGATAATAACCTGATCCTTGTTTCCGCCCTGTTCTAATAATAATTCAACACCCTGGTCCATAGAACCGTTGAATTCAATCTGAATATTATAAGGGTTTCTAGTAACCTGGATATCTCCTGTAGTACCAAATGAACCATCTAAACGGATGATATCTACACCCATATCATGGAATGGTTTTAAATCACTATAAGTAGCTCCTAAATGTTTAAATACTTCTGGGTTAGTATCTACTGCAACAACATACCCTAAAGAATGTGCCTTATCCATGAATTCTCCAAAGTCCTTCATGATCTTTTCTTTTGGATCATTCACTGATAATAAACAAGTAAAGATTCTTGAGAAGCCATACTTAGCAGCAAGTTCTAAGTAATCATAAACTTCTTTCTGAGTTGATTTTTCAGGATAAACTGAAATTCCTAAGCGATGCATAATAAATCCTCCTATTTTTATTTTCCGATAACATTATATCATTTATACCAACAAAAACAACATGTATTTTACATGGTATAAATACGCTCTATCTATATTATACAATAGTTTATTTGCATTGCGCTAAATTTCATTATTTTGCACATGCTTTCTATTTGATATATAATGAGCATAATAAGGAGGGCTTCTATGACACTCAATAATATATTAGCGTTCTGTGTGACATTCATTATATCTGTCATCCTAACCCCTTTTATCGGTAAAATCACAAAAGGAATGGGTATAATAGCTCATACTAATAATAGAACTGTACATCACGGTATTATTCCTCGTACAGGTGGATATGCCATCTATGTGGCATTCCTTATAGGGGCAATGGTATTCCTTAAAACAGATAATCAGATCAACTCTATATTGATAGGTGGTTTGATTGTTTTCTTGTTTGGCTTATATGATGATATTCATGACCTTCCTCCAAAGATGAAGGTTCTTGGACAGGTCGCTGCAGCACTTATAGTCATATTTTATGGTGGTATATCTTTAAAGGGATTTACTATTCCTTATATACCTACTATTCTTTCTTATTCTATTGCCTTAATAGTCACTCTAGGATGGATTGTAGGTATTACCAATGCAGTAAACCTTATTGATGGATTAGATGGCTTATGTGGTGGTATATCCATGATTGTGTTGATCACTACAGGACTCATCTCTATCCATTATGGACGTACAGATATCACTTCATTAACACTCTTACTTGCAGGATCCATTGGAGGATTTTTAGTATTTAACTTCCATCCCGCAAAAATATTTATGGGTGACTGTGGGGCTTTATTTATTGGCTTCATGTTATCTGTGATTTCTTTATTAGGTTTTGGTTTTAAGACCTCTACATTCTTTACTTTAGGGGCTCCTATTGTAGTACTCGCAGTACCTATCATGGATACACTCATTGCGATTATTAGACGTAAAGTACATCATCAGCGCTTTGATGAAGCAGATAAAGGACATTTACATCATAAATTGATGTTCTCACTAGAACTAGGTCAGACTAAGAGCGTTCTTATTTTATATATCGCGACTGCATTATTCTCTATCTGTTCATTTATCCATATATATAGTGTAACTGCATCTATTCTATTATTTGCATTATTACTCCTTGTATTTGAGATATTCGTGGAATATACCAATATGATTTCACGTAAATATAAACCAATTCTTACAATTCTCAATATATTCTTAAAAAGAGATGATTTACCAAAGATCAAAGAATCTAAGACATATTTAATGATAGCAAAAAGACATCATGTGAAATATATTCTTATTGGGTTCTTATGTGCTGTGATTGCAGTAAGTGGCGTCCTTGTTTATCATAATCATAATGATAAGAAGCCTGTCGTTAATACTCCAGTCATTACTTATGAGATGCCAAATCATCCTACTTCTTTAATGAAATCAGTACATGAAGATATCAATGCATCTCATACTAAGAGAAATACATGTCAGAATGTTGCTGCATTATTTGCGATTGATTTCTTTACTATCTCTAATAAGAAGAAAGATGAGATTGGTGGTGCGCAGTATTTCTATAGTGATCGTTTAGATAACTTTAAAGAGTTTGCGAAATCTAGCTATTATGCAAATGTGAATGATATGATTGCGAATAAAACAAATCTTGATGAAGTCACAACATATGAAGTGAACTATACAAGAGCATCCGATGTTACATTAAGTGGTTTAGAGGATTATGAATATACGGATGTTGGATTAGAAATTACATTTAATAAAAAGAATTTCTACTACAACTATCAAACAATTAATATTAAAGTAACTCTTATAGAAAAGAATAACCGTTTTAGTATTGTATCCCTTGACTTCAACAATGGTGCGAACGAATAAAGGTGTTGTAATCAATATATTTTTATGATATTATTTATTCGCTAATGTAGAAAAAGTCTAAAAGAGAAGGAGGCAGGAAAAATGTTAGAAGTACTTTTGATCATTGTTTCTATAGCCCTAATTATTGTGTGTCTTTTACAAACGGGAAAAACTGATGGTATTGTTAATGCATTAACTGGCCAGAGCTCTAACCTTTTTGCCCAGCAAAAAGAAAGAGGTGTGGATTTAGTTCTTACACGTATTACTGTGGGACTAGGTATTGCATTCTTTGTTATCGCAATTCTTATTAAAATGGCAGGATAATAATAAAGGGGCACTTATGAGTGCCTCTTTTCTTTTGTTGGAGGTGAATATATGAAAGAAGATGTTTTAGAATTATTAAAGAATAAAGACTTAAAAGATAGAAGAATAGATGCTCTAGCAAGTGCACTACATTATGATTCTACTGAAGAATATATCGCATTTGTAAAGCTTATGAATAAATTAGAAGAAGATGGTGAAGTAATTAGAGATAATCATAATAACTATCATTTAATAGATGATTTCCATTATTTAAAAGGTGTTTTGAGTTTAAATAAAAAGGGATTTGGTTTTGTAAAAGTTGATGAAGAGACTGAATACTATATTAATAGTAAGAACCTCAATGGTGCTTTTGATCAGGATGAGGTTATGATTGAAACAACTGTCTATAGAGGAAAACCTGAAGGACGTGTTGTAAAGATCATTAAACGTGGTATGACTCGACTTGTTGGATTAGTCAGAAAAGGTAGAAGAGAACTCATCATCATGCCTGATGATCCTAAGTTTACTGATTGGATTTATGTAGATGAAGCCCATGCACATGGAGCTATGCCTGGACATAAGGTTGTCGTAGAGATTAAGAAGTACGAGCCTTATTTAAAGGGTGATATTGTTAAGATTATTGGTCATAAGAATGATCCTGGTGTAGATATCTTATCTGTTGTGAATAAGTATGATGTAGATATTGATTTCCCACAGGCAGTCTATGATGAGATTGAGTCTATTCCTCAGTCTATTGATCCAAGTGATATTCCTAATCGTTTAGATATTAGAGATTGGCAGATTGTAACTATTGATGGTGATGATGCCAAGGATTTAGATGATGCGATTTCTTTAAAGAAATTAGATAATGGGAATTATCAGTTAGGTGTTCATATTGCGGATGTTTCATTCTATGTGAATGAAGGAACTGAATTAAATAAGGAAGCCATTAGAAGAGGGACTTCTATTTATCTTGTAGATAGAGTGATTCCTATGCTGCCTCATAAGTTATCTAATGGTATCTGTTCACTGAATGAAGGTGTGGACCGTTATGCAATTAGCTGTATTATGGAAATCAATGATAAGGGTCAGGTTGTAGATCATAATATCTACCCTACTGTTATTAGAAGTTCTCATCGTATGACATACAATAATGTGAATGCAATTCTTGCAGGTCATAAAGGACTAAAGAAGAAATACAGTGATGCTGTTGAGTTATTCTTTAATATGAAAGAATTAGCTGCTATCTTAAGAAAGAAGAGAGATCGTCGTGGTGCGATTGACTTTGATGTAGATGAAGCAAAGGTTCTTGTAGATGATAAAGGACGTGCTGTAGATGTTGTCTTAAGAAATCGTGGTGAGAGTGATCATATTATTGAAGAGTTCATGTTATGTGCTAATGAAACAGTGGCTGAACACTTTAAATGGATGGATGTACCTTTCATCTATCGTATACATGAGTATCCTAAGAAAGAGAAGTTACAACAATTTGTTTCCATTGCGAAGCCTTTGGGTTATACTATTCATGGGTCTCTTGAAAAGGTCAACCCTCATGAATTAGCACGTATGATTGAAGAATCTAAGGGAACACCTGAGCATGATATTATTTCTACATTATTATTAAGATCAATGCAGAAAGCACGTTATGATGCTCAATGTCTTGGACACTTCGGTCTTGCGGATGAATTCTATACACACTTCACATCACCTATTAGACGTTATCCAGACTTATTGGTACATCGTTTGATTAGAACTTACTTATTCAAGAATGATTATTCTAGAATGAATGAGTTTGAAGAAATGATTCCAGTACTTGCTGAACAGTCTTCTAATCGTGAAAGAATTGCGATTGATATTGAACGTGAAGTCGAAGATATGAAGAAAGCTGAATTTATGTCTCATCATGTGGGTGAGGTATTTGATGGTTATATTTCTTCTATTACAAGTTTTGGATTCTTTGTATCACTTCCTAATACCATCGAAGGTCTTGTTCATATGACTTCCTTAACAGATGATTATTATGCTTATGATGAAAAGAATCTTATTCTTATCGGTGAACATACAGGACGTATGTTTAAGATGAGTGATCCAGTAAAGGTCAGAGTAACTGAAGCAAATAAGCTAGAAAAGACAATTGACTTCGAGCTTGTAAAAGCCGGAAGTCATAGAAAGAAGAAAAGAAAATTCCGTACAAGAAGGTAATATATATGAAAATCATCTCAAATAACAAAAAAGCATATCATGATTATTTTATCCTAGAAACTTTTGAAGCAGGTATTGAATTAAAAGGTACTGAAATCAAGTCTATTCGCAAAGGCAGTGCTAACCTTAAGGACTGTTTTGTAAGAATTAAAGACCATGAAGCTTTTATTGAGAATATGTATATTGCCCCTTATGAAAATGGAAATATCTTTAATCATGAACCTAGACGTATTAGAAAACTATTGCTTCATAAGAAAGAAATTAGTAAACTAGAGAAGAAGGTTCGTGAGGATGGTTTAACAATCGTTCCTACAAAGCTTTACTTCAATACCTCAAAAGCAAAGCTAGAAATTGCTCTTGCAAAAGGTAAGAAGCTTTATGACAAGCGTAATGATTTAAAAGAAAAAGATGCTAAGCGCGATATTGAGAAAGCTCTCAAACGCGCTTATTAATGGGGGGCGTCTTGGATTCGACAGGGGTCAGTTTGAATCAGGCAGCAGTCGTTGGCAAACGTTACATGCACAAACAAATATCTGGAAACAGAACAAATTACGCTTTCGCTTAATAGTCGACATAGACTTGCGAATGCAGACCTATCTGCGCTTACACCTTTAGAGTCTGTAACATAACCTGTAAGATAAGGGATATAGGATGTTCTGACTATATTCATGAAAATCAATTAGAAATCGGTATGCGAAAGATTGCTTATTGATCGTAACATACTTAAATTGATTCAATAAGATAAACTGTAGACACCTGATATGGAACGGCTTTTGGACGGGGGTTCGATTCCCCCCGCCTCCACCAAAATTAAGATTTAAAATGGATGTCATCAAAAAAACTGATGAAATCAACATTTTTTAAGATATTTTAAAGAATCAAAAAATAGCGATTTATGTGGGTGTCACTACCTAGAAATCGCTATTTTTTACTTTAAAGATGAGGTAAAATGGATGTAATGAAAGTAAAGATTGCAGATTATTTATGTTTGATGGAAATTATTAGATAATTATTTTTTGAAAGGATGTGTTTTTCATGAATTATATTTTAAAACACTATGATAATGATTTATTGTATTTTTCTATGAAAAATACAAATGATGGATTAGAAGTTTTGATTAATACTGTTAATCAAAATTTACAATATCTTTTACCGTTAGACTTAGAATTAAGTAATGAAGGATTAAAAAAATGGCTTCAAAAAAGGACGATTCCTAGAAATAGAGCCTATGTTTCTAATTTTTTATCTCGATTAGGATTAAATGAAAAAGATACAAAAGGTATTATTGATATATGTCAAGGCTTATCATTGAATGATAGTTATTGGGTTGTGCAAGAAAATTGTAAAGACTTATTTAAAGATAAAAATCTTTATCATAATTCTTTTAATACAAATATTGCTTCCATTGCTTTTACAGGATATGGAAGTTATACAAGAACTTCATTTAGATCATCGCCTGAATTTACAACAAATGGGATGCTAGCAAAATCATGGAGAAGAATAAAAAATAATATTCTTCTTTATAAATCAGGAACAGAAGGATTTGCGAATAGTGGCTTAGAACCTTATAGTGAATATTATGCTTCACAAATTGCCAAAACAATGGATTTACATTATGTAGATTATGGACTTTCTAAATGGAAAGGGAAGCTTTGTTCAACATGTTTACTTTTCACAAATGAAAATGTATCTTATATTCCAGTTGGAAGAATTATTAAAACAGGTGGAATAGAGTCAGTTATTGATTATTACAAAAAGCTAGGTGAAAGCTATTATCAAGAATTATTAGATATGCTTGTTTTTGATGCAGTTATTTTAAATGAAGATCGTCATTTTGGTAACTTTGGTTTTTTAATTGATAATAAATCAAATAAAATTGTGGGATGTGCGCCTATTTTTGATAATGGATTATCACTTCTTTGTTATGCCATGGATGATGATTTTAAAAATATTAATCAATACATCCAAACAAGACTACCTGCAACATATCAAGATTTTATTGCTTTTGTAAAACCACGTATGACAAAAAGACAAAAGGAAAAACTAAGAAAATTAATAGGTTTCAAGTTTGAAAGTCATTATAAATATCGATTACCTAGAAAAAGACTCAAATATTTGGAAGAAATTATTCAAATAAGAGTTTTAGAATTATTAGAATAGTAGAGTATGTCTAATATCTCTTAAGCATTTTAATATAGCTTATAGGTGGAGACTTAAATATCATACTTCTTAAATAGATGCGTAAGCATCCTAAAAGTTACGACTTTAAGTACGAAGTATTAAGTCGTAGTAGTTCACTAGACAAAACATTGGTAATTTAAAATAACTAGGGGTTTCCTAAATT
>NZ_FR898841.1:512-757 GCF_000437715.1 Catenibacterium sp. CAG:290 | reverse complement strand
CATTATTATACTTATAATCAGCATTTACTAAATCAAGTTGCATTTTTAAGATAGTCTTGTAATGTAAAAGAATTATTTGAACACCCACAGACCACAGGATAGTAAAAATCAAATTATATAAACGCCTATAAATCGGCGTTCATGAAGCTGAACTTGATGCATAGATTTTCCATTTGTTCTATAATTAGATTAGAAATCAGATGGAGAACTCATACAGTATATGGTTTCAATACTTCATGTGTTCT
>NZ_FR898841.1:0-471 GCF_000437715.1 Catenibacterium sp. CAG:290 | reverse complement strand
GTTGCAGGGGTTTCGTAAGTATAAAAAACAGATAGAAAGGGATGAGGAAATTGCTGAAGAGCTTCAAAACGGAAATAAATCCTACAGAGGACCAGAAAGTCAAAATTCGTAAAACAATAGGTACTTGCAGATTTATCTATAACTTTTATCTTGCTCATAATAAGGAACTTTATGAAAGTGGCAAAAAGTTTATGAGCAGCAGCCAGTTTAGAGTATGGCTCAATAATGAGTTTCTTCTGAGCCATCCAGAATATTCCTGGATTAAGGAGGCTTATTCAAAGTCGGTAACACAGGCAGTAAATAACGGACAGACCGCATTTAAAAGATTCTTTGATCACAAGAGTGCCTTTCCAAAATTTAAGAAGAAAGGCAGATCTGATGTAAAGATGTATTTTGTAAGGAATAATCCAAAAGATTGCCTCTGTGAAAGACACCGAATCAAGATTCCGTCACTTGGCTGGGTCCGCATCA
>NZ_FR898840.1:0-17742 GCF_000437715.1 Catenibacterium sp. CAG:290 | reverse complement strand
TTTGGAAAACTGTCATTTATTTCGAGACAGCCTCTTCATTTAATAAATCAGTAATTTTCATTGATGTTATCCCCCCCTTTTTTTCATATTCTACATTATTTTTTTATTAAGAACTAGTATGTGTTTTATAATATTGTTTTAAAACTGAATCTAAGAACTCAGTAGATGCTGAAACATAATAAGGTTCCATACCACTCACAATAGTCAACTTACCATCAGTATATTTCATTTGTGGCTTTTTAAACATATGATTGACATACGCAAAGAACTTCTGTCCATCTAAATCTTCTAAGAAGACTTTAGAGAAACGTATTTCTAGTCCCTGGCTGCTATCCTTTACATCATCAATAAGTGGATCATGTGAAAGGATGTCAAATCTTCTCTTGACTACAATATTACGCACCTGTGATGGGAGAACACCATAAAGGTCAGTGAGTTCATGTTCTACACGTTTCAATGTTTCTAAGTCATTGGCTTTATAGACACGCTGATAAAGTTCTAACTTTTCCATATCACTTTCTACATAGTCTTCAGGAATATAACCATCTACTGGTACATTACGTGATGGTACAGTTTCATCCTCTTTAATCTTACCCTGTTTTTCTTCAATCGCATCCTGTAAGATTTTCATATACATATCAAAACCGACTTGATCAATAAATCCTGCCTGTTCACCACCAAGAATATCACCGCTGCCACGAATAGATAAATCTCTCATTGCAATCTTATAACCAGAACCTAATTGCGTGAATTCCTTAATAGCTGTAAGTCTCTTTTGAGCTTCTTCTGTCATCGCACGATCTTTTGTATAAAGAAGATAAGCATATGCGATACGTTCACTTCTTCCTACTCTACCTTTGATCTGATAAAGCTGCGCTAAACCAAACTTATCCGCATTCTCAATAATAATTGTATTCGCATTAGGTATATCAATACCTGTCTCAATAATAGTTGTACATACAAGAATATCGTATTTCTTTTCTACAAAGTCAGTCATGACATCTTCTAGATCATTCTTATCCATCTGACCATGTCCTACACCAATACGGGCATTAGGTAAAAGTGTCTGCAATGTAGAGGCTATTTCATAGATGTTTTCTGTTCTATTGTGTAAATAGAAAACCTGTCCATTACGTGATAATTCTCTTTCAATAACCTGTTTAATTAATGCCCAGCTCTTTTCTGAGACATATGTCTGTACAGGGAGTCTATTTAATGGTGGTGTTTCTATTTGTGAGAGTCCTCTAATACCCATGATGGACATTTGTAATGTACGAGGAATAGGTGTGGCAGTTAAAGTGAGTACATCTATTGTTTTTCTTAGATTTTTGATTTTCTCTTTCTGTCTTACACCAAAACGCTGTTCTTCATCGATACAGAGTAATCCAAGATCCTTGAATTCTACATCTTTAGATAAAATACGATGTGTACCAACTAATAGATCAATATTACCTTCCTTTAAATCAGCCAATATTTGTTTCTTTTCTTTAGTAGTCGTAAAACGATTGAGTAATGCAATATTCACAGGGAACTTCTCAAAACGCTTCTGCATTGTACGATAATGTTGTGCTGAAAGAATTGTAGTAGGACATAAGAAGGCACATTGTTTCTTAGACACAACAGCTTTAAAGCAGGCTCTTAAAGCCACTTCTGTTTTACCAAAGCCTACATCACCACATAATAATCTATCCATAGGACGTGGTGTTTCCATGTCCTTCTTGATTTCTTCTACAGCCTGTGCCTGGTCTGGAGTGAGTTCATAACCAAATTCACTTTCAAACTCTAATTGAAGATCCCCATCAGGCTCAAACGCAAAACCTGGCTGTCTCATTCTTTCTGCATATAAGTTAATCAGATCATCAGCTAAACCATCTACCTTCTGTCTGACTCTTGCTTTTTCTTTAGCCCATTTAGGTGAACCTAAAGCATGAATACGAGGTGGTTTACCATCTCTTGATGAATATTTTCTAATTAACTGGAACTGTTCTACCGGTACATAAAGAATATCATTTCCTTTATAGGCAATATGTAAATAATCCTTATGTACACCATCTACAACTAATGTTTCAATACCCATATATTGTCCAATACCATTTGTATCATGAACAACATAGTCTCCTACTTTTAATTCATTATAGTCTGAGATTTTAGTGGCATCTCTATATTTAATATATTTCTTTTTTGTTTCTTGTACTTTAAAGAGTTCCTGACTTGTGAGTAATACAGTCTTCTCTTCTACAAAGTTCATTCCACAAGGTAAATGTCCTAAGAATAGATTAACCCCGTCATAAATCTTATTTGTGGCACTTGTGAGAGTAAATGGAATGGCATGATCAGTAAATAGGTTTACTAATACATCTATCTGACGCTTTTCATCTACACCAATCATGACACGATTATATGTAAGTAAGTCCTTTAATTGACTAATAAAGACTTTTTCATTAGCCATAGAAATCATCACAGGCTGAGTCATAAACATGATTTGTTTATCATTTTCTCTAAAGCGTACTAAATCGACATCAGGATGTTTTAAGATATCCTGAGGGTTATTAATAAGCTTAATTCCTCTGATCATCTGTCCTATTTCTTCTAGTTCATGATAATAGAGGTAGTTCTCTTCCATATAAGTCTTATAAGAAGCAAGAATAGAAGCAAGAGATGCAGTAATAATAGTATAATCACTTGCATAATCTATAATTGTAGCAGTTTGAGGGAATAAACTTAAATATTGATAAATACGTGGACTATAGTCATGTGTTTTGAGTGATTCAATATCTAATGCATATGTTTCTTCAAGTTCATCCTTGAATTCATCTTTGATCTTCATCTTCTCTTTTAAAGCCTTGATAGAAGCTTCTACTTGTGATAAACCATCATCCTCATACATCATATCTGTAGCTGGAAGAATATCGATAGATTCTTTTCTTTCTGTTCTTCTTTGTGAGTCTTTATCATAAAAAGAGATTTCTTCTATCTCATCATCAAAGAATTCAATACGTACTGGATGTTCATACTGGATTGTATAAACATCTAGTACTTCACCTCTTCTAGAGTAATAGAAAGGTGAATCTACTCTTTGGGTATTCTTATAGCCAATAGACTGTAGTTTCTTCTTTAATTCTAAAGGATCAACTGTATCACCCTTCTTTAAACTTATAATACTCTTTTTAAAGAGTTCTACAGGTGTCACATAACGTGTCATTGAATGCATATGACAAACACAGATCATTGGTTTATCTTGTGTCATCGCATATAATGCATTAATTCTTTCTCCTAATAATTCATAAGAATACGCTACTGATTCTACACGTAATGATTCATCTGCAGGAAAATAGACAACTTGATTCACAAGTTCAGTTAATGTTTTATAGAGGTTAAATGCCTCATATTGGTTATTTTTAATAATCAGGATTTTTCTTGGATGATGCCAAAAAGAACCAGCAATGAGATAAGCCTCATCGCTAGTTGAGTTTGTGACAATAGTTCCTTTGTCTGTATCTAAGGTTCTTAAGGCCTGATTATCTTTTAAAAGATTCAGTATTTTCTCCATAACAATCACCTAGTTAAATTTATTCATTGCTTTATTAAAACCATCATCTAAATAACATAATACAGCTTCTGCTGCACGTTTAGCACCTTCTGATATAAGCTTTTCTTCTTCTTTAGAGTAGCGTCCAAGTACCCAGTCTACAACACTATAAAGCTTATTCTTTGAAATACCTACACGAATACGCTTGAAGTTCTGAGTCCCTACATGAGCAATAATACTCTTGATCCCATTATGTCCACCTGCACTGCCTTTTTCTCTTAAACGTAGTTTACCAGTAGGCATATCCATATCATCATAAATAACTAATAGATCTTCTAGTGGAATCTTGAAAAACTGCATCACTGCCGCAACAGATTCACCAGAATTATTCATATAAGTCTGAGGTTTTAATAAAATAACATCTTCACCCTTATACTTGAATTTAGTATATAAGCCTTTGAATTTCTCTTTATCAATAGATTGATTCATTTCATCACTTAATACATCTAAACAATAAAATCCTGTATTATGTCTTGTCATATCATATTCTTTACCAGGATTTCCTAATCCAACAATTAATTTCATTATAATCTCCTATCTTGCACATACAACCATGGATACACCAAATACATTGAGTTGTCCATTTTCTATTCTTTCATTTGACATACTATATAATATCTTAAAATCATCTTCAATACCAATAGTAATGACATCATATGAAGGATTAAAGTAAATCTTAAATTCTTTGTAATCTCCTTCATCCTGAGTGAGATGATATTCTACCATACGATAGTAGATATTGTTGATAAATACATGCTGATGCATATCTTCATAGTCATAATATCTAAAGCATTTGTTGTGTTTTCTTAGATCTATAAAGAACTTTACAGCCTGAACAACATTCATATATTCGTCATGACGTTCCCAGTCTAGTTTATTAACTGCATCACCCGCATTATAAGAATTCTGATTACCATTCTTAGTACCTAAAAATTCCTGTCCGGCATGAATAAAAGGAACCCCTTGCGCAAAAATTGTCATCGCAAGTGTTAATAAACATCTCTTCTGGCGACAATATTCATCTTCATGTCCATTGGAAATAATAAATTTATCAAATACAGTCGCATTATCATGACATTCTGTATAGTTAATGCTCTGTTCTATAGATAAGAACTTATTGTAGTCACACATCGCAATAATGGCTTCATTTGTCTTATAAGTATCCCCTGATGTATAGCCTTTGACTTCCATCTGATTAGGTCCCTTGACTGTATCTCTGAAATGATCATTAAAGAAACCTACATGAGGTGTTTTATGGTTATTTTCAATTGTTGTCTTTTCTGAATCAGGTAATGCAGTACCCATATTCCAACCTTCACCATATAACATAAATGAAGAATCTAAAGCATGACCCTGTTCATAAATCATATTCACTGTATCATTATCCACAATACCCATGAGATCCATTCTAAAGCCATCTACACCATAAAGAACCTGCCATCTCTTACACATATCCAAGATATATTTACGGCACATCTTTGCGGTACTATTTAAATCATTACCACACCATGAACCATTAGATAACTCCCCATTTTCATCTCTTCTAAAGAAATAATAAGGCACTGTCTTCTCTAATGCATTATTATTCACATCATGCATATGATTATAGACTACATCTAGAATAACTCTCATATTATGCTTATGAATACAGCGTACCATACGCTGACATTCTAATATTCTCTTATAGCCATCATTTGGATCAGTAATATAACTTCCTTCAGGTACATTATATTGTGCTGGATCATAACCCCAGTTATAGAGTAAATCCGGATGATCTTCATCTACTGTTGCATAATCATTGATTGGTAAAAGCTGTACATGTGTGACACCAAGCATATCTAAATAGTCCATGCCTGATGAAAAACCATTCTTAGTCACTGTACCTTCTTCACAAAGTCCTAAGAACTTGCCTTTATGTGTAATCTGTCCATATTCATCAACAGAGAAGTCTCTGACACCTACTTCATAAATAACTGCATCTGTCGTATGTTTTAGTTCTGTCAAAGGATAATCTACTCTTCTAACTTTATCCAAATCAATGACTACTGAACTATGCATATTAGCTGTACAAGAATAAGCATATGGATCAGCTGTTTCTATGGATTGTTCATTCATTCCAATAATATAAACATATTCATAACCATCTAGATCTTTCTTAATAGTTGTACTATAGACACCCTTATCTCCTCTTTCTAAAGGATAATAATGAAGGTCTTCATCTTTCCAGATTTTTAATACAACTTCCGTAGAAAGAGGTGACCAGATCTTGAATGTCGTTTTTTCTTTTGTATAATGACTGCCTAAATCATCACCATCATAATAAAAATGATCATCAAAATCTTTACTCATAGAAAGCTGACTAAAATCTAAAAAACAAGCTAAACCATAATTATCAAACACTTTATATCTTGTACCTACAGAAAAGTCTGTATGCAAAAGATACGACTGGAATCCATTTTCTTTCTCAGTCGCTTCGCCTTTAAGTATCTTAACTTCACTTGTATCTAAATTCTTTAAATAATACTGACTTGAAATTCCGTTATAATAATTTAATGATAAATCAACTTTGATTAAATCAAAGTCAATCGCATAAGCATACATACGAATTGATTCTCTTTGCACGTCTACATCCCATCCTTTTCTCCCCCTTATTCTATCATAAAAATTAGAGAAAAAAAGGCAGTATCTAAATTTAAAAAAGAAAGCCATATATCATGTAAAACAAAAAGACTTAACGTAATCGTTAAGCCTTTGAGTCTTTATTCTTCTTCAGACATCATTGAATCTAATACTTCCTGTACAAATGCATATTCTTCTTCTGTTTCAATAGGAAGAATATTATCTGCATCTTCAGGATCTACCTGTGAAGCATAGATATTCAACTGATCATCTTCATCTGAACTGTTATCTGTATAGATGATATATTCTTTACCTGTTGCGTCATCTGTGAATCCTAAAATGACTTCACAAGTTACTTCTTCACCATCTACATCTAGTACGAATGTATCTTTCATTAGATTTTTACCCTATTTAAATGCCAGATATCCTTTACATAGTCTTCAATAGTTCTATCACTTGAGAAATGACCACTCTTTGCGATATTAGCTAAGCAGATCTTAGACCAGTTAGCACGGTCCTGATATAAGTTATTGATCTTTTCCTGTGCAAGTCTATAGCTTTCAAAATCCTTTAATAAGAAGTATTCATCATTTCTAGCCATTAATTCATCAAAGATAATCTTGAATTCTTCTCTTGAAGTGTTCCAAGTACCATCTACTAATGAATCAATAACCTTCTTGATGTTTGGATTATTGTTGTATTCATTCCAAGAGCTATAAGAACCACTTGCCTTTAAGTCATTGACTTCATTATCCTTCATACCAAAGATAACTATGTTATCATCACCAACTAATTCCGCAATCTCTACATTGGCACCATCTAATGTACCAAGTGTTAAAGCACCATTCATCATGAACTTCATGTTAGAAGTACCACTTGCTTCCTTACCAGCAGTAGAAATCTGTTCAGATACATCTGCAGCAGGAATAATCTTTTCCGCAATAGTAACACCATAGTTTTCAATAAATACAACCTTTAAGTATTTATTAGTTTCTGGGTCATTGTTTACCTTTTCAGCTACGCTGTTGATTAACTTAATGATCTTCTTAGCTAAATAGTAAGAAGGAGCTGCTTTTGCACCAAAGATATAAGTATGTGGATAAATTCTGAAGCTGCTATCTTCTTTCATTCTCTGATATAAATAGATAATATGCATGACATTTAATAACTGTCTCTTATATGCATGTAATCTCTTAACCTGAATATTAAAGATAGAATTAACATCTACATCAATACCATTATGTTCCTTAATATAATCTGCAAGAATCTGCTTTCTCTGCTGTTTTACATTATAGAACTTACTCTGAGTAATTGAATCAGTTACATAAGGAGCTAACTTCTCTAAATCATCTGGTCTATGCATCCAGCTATCACCGATTGATTCATTAATTAATGAAGTTAACTGTGGGTTACAATATGCAAGCCATCTTCTATGAGTGACACCATTTGTTTTATTGTTGAACTTGTTAGGATATAAAGTATCGAAATCCTTCATTTCTCTTTCTTTTAAGATATCAGAGTGAAGCTGTGCTACACCATTGACACTAAATGAACCAGCAATCGCGAGTCTAGCCATATGTACCTGACCATCTTTAATAATCATAACTCTCTGTAATAGTTCGTTATCATTTTCAGTCTGCTGTTTTACGAAACCAATGAAACGTCTATTGATTTCTTCGATGATCTGATAAACTCTTGGTAATAAGTCTCTCATCATATCAACAGGCCATTTTTCTAATGCTTCAGCCAAGATTGTATGGTTTGTATATGCGCAAGTCTTACATACGATATTCCATGCATCATCCCATTCCATGTTGTAATCATCAATAAATACACGCATTAATTCAGGAATAACTAATACTGGATGTGTATCATTTAACTGAATAACGTTCTTTTCATGGAAGTTAGTTAAATCAGGATATACTCTTAAATGAGCACGAATAATAGAATTTAAACCAGCACATACAAAGAAATACTGCTGTTTTAAACGTAATACTCTACCAGCATGTGTAGAATCATCAGGATATAATGTCTGACAGATATCATTGACTTCCTGTGCATACTGACGGAAATCTTTATTTGTAGGAATGTTTTCACTAGGTTCAGCTTTCCATAATCTTAATGTATTAGTTACCTTAGTATCATTACCAACAATTGGCATATCATAAGGTACAGCACGTACTGCTTCATAATCTACATGCTTCCATCCACCAGTTGCATCATCCCAGATTACTTTACCCCAGAATTTAACTTCTGTTGCATGCTTAGGTTTTCTTACTTCCCACATATTACCTAAACGTAACCACTGGTCTGGTACTTCTACCTGATATCCATTTTCAATCTTCTGTTTGAAGAATCCATAATCATAACGAATAGTATTACCGAAAGCTGGATAAGATAAAGAAGCTAAAGAATCCATGAAGCAGGCAGCAAGACGGCCTAAACCACCATTACCTAAACCAGCATCAGATTCTAATTCTTCTAGGTCATGGATATTAATACCATAATCAGCAAGACCTTCTTTTGCAGTTTCATAAATACCTAAGTTCATCATATTGTTGACTAATAGACGACCAACTAAGAACTCCATAGAGAAATAGTGAACCTGTTTCTGCTGCTTAGCCTGAACTGCCATCTTTGTCATAGCCCAGTTAACAGATGCATAGTCACGAACCATAGTTTCAAGAACCATGAACTTTTCTGTTAAATGTGCTTCTTCTACTGTACGACCATATGATTCAATGATTCGCTTAGAAAATTCATACTTAAATTCTTCTTTTGTATTAAACATTTACTACTTTCCTTCCTTTACAACACTTTTCTTTGTCTTCTTTGGAGAAGACGCTTTTTTAGCTGGCTTATGATATTCAAATACCACCGCGCTAAATGGCGCTAATTTCACATGAATACTCTGTGCTTCATTGATACAAGTACCCTTCTTTGATCTTAAAGCACGTGTATTTGTGTAATTAGAACCGTTATAACTATCTTTATCTGTATTCAAGATTTCTTTATAGCTTCCAGCAAACGGTACTGGCACAGCATAATTATCATGACTATTACCAATAAAGTTAGCTACTATAACTAAACAGTTGCCTTTCTTATCAAATCGAGCATATGAGAATACACTCTGATTATGATCATCTACAACCAGCCATTTAAATCCTTCTGGATCATAATCCATACTATAAAGAGCTGGATGTTCTTCAACCATCTTATTTAAATCCTGCATAAAATGATGGAAAGAATCATGCTGTGGATATTCTAATATATTCCAAGCCAATGCTTTTCTTTCATCCCATTCCTTGTATTCACCTAATTCATTACCCATGAAATTAAGCTTCTTACCAGGATGAGTCATCATATATGTATATAAAGCTTTTGCCTGTGCGAACTTCTCTCCATCAAGTCCCCACATCTTATTTAAAATAGTTGCTTTACCATGAACCACTTCATCATGTGAGAATGGCAAAATAAATCTTTCTGAATAGAAATACATCATTGAGAAAGTTAATAAATTATGATCATATTGACGATAAACTGGATCTTCTTTGAAATACTTTAAAGTGTCATTCATCCAGCCCATATCCCACTTATAATCAAATCCTAAACCGCCATCCTTAACTGGTTTAGTTACATATGGGAAATCAGTTGAGTCTTCTGCAATAGTCATTAATGCAGGATATCTTTCATGAATCTGTTCATTCATAGTCTTTAAGAACTCTAAAGCCCCATTGTTTGTACCAAAGTCTTTATTACCTTTCCAGTAAATAAGGTTGCTGACAGCATCAAAACGAATACCATCAATATGGAATTCTTCTGCCCAAAAATGAACAGCACTCTTTAAGAATGAACGTACAGTATCTTTTGTCACATCAAAATATACTGAATCCCATTCAGAATAACGGTTATTCACATCTGCATATTCATAAACCCAGCCTCCATCAAACTGATAAAGACCATGTCCATCCTTTACAAAATGAGCAGGTACAAAGTCCATAATGACACCTATACCTTCTTTATGACACGCATTAATGAAATCCTTTAACTGTTTTGGATGTCCATAACGACTTGTCGCACTAAAATAACCTGTTGCCTGATATCCCCAAGAGCCATCAAATGGGAACTCATTTAAAGGCATTACTTCAATATGTGTATAGCCCATCTTCTTTACATAAGGAATGATTTCATCAATCATTTCTTCATATGAATAAAATTCTCCATCAGATGTATCTGTAAATTCCTTTTTCATCTTCCAAGAACCAAGATTCGCTTCATAAATATTCATGTTACGATCGTAGTTATTAGAACGTGACTTCATCCATCTAGAATCATGCCAGCGATAACCATCTAAATTATATACCTTAGATGCTGTACCTGGTCTAATTTCACTGAAAAAGGCATATGGATCTGCACGATCAACAATAGCTCCAGAAGGTGTTTCAATTCTATATTTATAAAGGTCATACTGCTTTAACCCTTCAATATAGAGAGTCCACACGCCTCCATCATTATATCTCTCCATATAATGTTGTGTTCCGTCCCAGTCATTAAAATTACCTACAACCTGAACACTTCTTGCATGTGGTGCATATACTGTAAAGCGAACGCCCTTTTTATCCGGATGAGCACCGAATACCTTATATGCCTCTAAACACTTTCCCTCAAAAAACAATTTTATCAAGAAATTATCTAACATACCTATATGTCTCCCTTCATAAACTTTATTATACAATAAATATGACCAAAATTCATTCATTTCAGACAATATAGGCAAAAAAATGTAAACGTTTACTTAATTGTAATGTCTTGAATATTATTTAATACGATAGAAACTGTTCCATCAGGGTTTTCTTTCTTTTCAAAAGTAGAGCCATTCACATATTCATCTACTGGCATAGTTATCTGAATATCCTCATCAAGAGTAATCTTAACAACCTCTACAGAACGTCCTAATGCATTTAAAGAAATTGTATCATCCTCACCAATCCCAAGATCCTTCAACATTGTTTCTGATTCTTCCTGAGCCTGATAATCTCTTTCCATGACCTTACGAACTACTTCTATCGGTTTAACAAGTTCACCCATCTGTGTTCTTTCTAATATTTCCTGTTTTACAAGTGGAAGTGCTTCTTTATCATTCACATGATAAATATCATCAATCTTATTCACTACTTTCTTCATAGTAGAAATCTTCTGACGATCAGTGAGTTTTTCTTCTCCCTTGATCCATTGACTATTAAGATAAGTATCCATCTTGCCATCAATGAGATACTTCTTTTCAATAAGAGATATCTTCTTATGATCTGTATCTATAATAATCGCTTCATCAACAGCTGTACCAATCTGAGGAAGAACCTGTCTTCTTGTAATACGGACATTTTCCTCTTCTACAAGAGATACAGAATTATATTTATAATTAAGCTTTAAAGCGGCAATCATATGTACACCATCACGATAACAATCCACATATAAAATATTACTATTAGGCATTTCTTCAATCACTGAACCTAACGCAAAGAACTTTTCACTAATTTCTTTTGCCTGTTTCTTGAATTCTTCATCATCTTCTAGCATCTTATCTGCACGAAGTAATAATTCATGAAGTGAGGGCACAACAAGTTCTTTAATAGTTGGACTGTATAAAGCTTTTTCTACTTTTTTATGATAATATTCCTGAGTTGTATCATTTAATTCACAGAAATCTTCACTTAAATATATCTTACGATGCTCAAAATCAAGCATATGCATCATGATTTTATTAATAATAATAGTGTTCATTTATATTCTCCTTTCACGTGTGTCATTATAGCAAATTTCTTCTATTCCTCAACCTTTTCTTATTTAATTTCTAGTAACAATACCCCTAATTTTGTGGTACTATTTCCTTAGGTGATTATTATGGACAACAAAAATTTCAATTTTCCAGATGATAAGATTTTTCAATATATTACATATGGTATTGTCTTAGCTTTTATTCTTTTTAATTTAGACTCAGTATGGGACTTCTTCCTTAATGCATTAGGGCTTGCAAGACCCTTCTATATTGCGATAGTAATCGCATTTGTGATTAACATTCCAATGAAACTAGTAGAGAAGTTACTTGTGAAAGCAAAAGACCAATTGATGAAGAAAAAACCTAACCTAAAGCTTCCTCAATTCTTAGTAGAAGGAACTCGTGGTATTGCGATGGCTATCACTATTATATGTTTACTATTAATATTAGTGATGTTCTTCTCATTCATTATTCCTAGAATTGGAGAAAGTTTCTCACTCTTATTCTCTAACTTAGATAATTATGCAAAAAGACTTGCTGTCTATATTACTTCTATATGTACAAAATTTAATATTGATTATTCAGTAACAGTAGATGAAGTACAGAAATGGTTTGCCTCTATTGATTTAAGTACAATTCTTGCGACTGCAGGTAATTTCTTAGGTAATCCTCATTTTAAAACAACAGAATTTGTATCAAATATTGGTGGTTCATTCATTACTGCCATCACTTCATTCTTTATGGCTCTCTATCTTCTTGCAAATAAAGAGAAACATCTTGAACAAGGTAGAAAACTCATTGCATATATATTAGGCCATAAACGTGCAGGTATCGCTTTTGATATTATGAGTGAAGCCAATCATTACTTTAATAGTTTTGTGACAGGACAGATGTTAGAAGCAATATGTTTTATGTTAGAGGTTTATATTGCGATGCGTTTATTTGGAATGCCTTTCCCTGAATTAATTGCGATTATGGCTTTCTTATTTAGTTTTGTCCCAATGTTTGGTAATTTTATTACCTTCTTTGCAGGACTCATCTTGGTGGCTGCAGCACAGAGTAAGAGTATGTTAGCTTTTGCGATTATTTATCTTTGCTTACAGCAGTTTGAAGGAAATGTAGTATATCCTAAGATTGTAGGTAAATCTGTAGGTATAGGTGGTTTATTTGTCTTATTAGGTATTACTATATTTGGTAATCTATGGGGTGTTGTTGGTGTACTTATTGGTGTACCACTTACTGCATTGATCTATGCTGTTATCTCTAGAATCATTAATATCGGACTCTATCAGAAACATATAGAAGTTACATACAATAACCTCTATAAATTAGATGAAAATGGAAATAGAATAGATAATAAAGTAAAACCAAAAAAGGACCCTTCTATTTAATGGGGATCCATATATTATGCCAGTTGAAATATTCTTCTTATGGTTTCCACATAAAACAATCTGAGTAAAGATGTCACCATCTAACTCTAGATTGTTTTTTTCATTTATGTATCACCTTAGTAGGATTCTCATTTGGTTGATTACTAGTCGTATTTGCACTTATGGTTAAGATCATCTTTGGTTCTAAGTTCTATAACAGAAACTATGGTTTAATTTTTATTGGTTATGATATCAGTTCTTTTGTAGGACCTAAGATTTTAGCAAGCTTCTTTGATGCCACTGGATCTTATGTAATGGGTTATATTGGTTCAGCTATTCTTGCAGCACTTGCGATTGTATTAGTACTTGTAGCTAAGAAGTTACAGAAAACTATGAACTAAGATTAAAACGACACTTGATTAAACTGATTCAAAAGTCAAGGACAGCACATTGACAGTCCCTGATAAATGGGCATCACCGTAAGGTAATGCCCATTTTTTTCGTGCCTACTACCCAGCCTTTTCAACGAGAAAATAAGTTCTAACTTTACGAACTTTCCCCAATCTATTATTTACAATTTGTCTAATTAGTATAATGCATCAAAATCCTTATAATAATCTAATTCTGTATAATTCTTCCAGTTCAATGAATCCTTAAGCAATTCCTTAACCTCGGCTGTTGCTTTACGATAGTGGAATAAACAGTGAATCACTCCGATTTTACAATCCGCCCCTCATAGTTGAGAATCTTTTTTGTATATTTTAAAGAGATACGTATTTTGATTCTGAATAATTTCATAGTCTATCTGGTAGTTATTTAACAAGTTGCATACAATATATAAACCAAGCCCATGACTTGTATCCTTATTCAATTCGACTTGACTCTCTATATAGGAATTCTTTATATAAAAACAATCTTCATCCATACCTATATCTATTATTCCACAATTATTCGTATATTTAACTGCATTACTAATCAAATTAGACAAAATCACATTGAAAGCATTTCTTCCAATATAAATATGTTCCGAGCCTATCTTATTATTAACCAGGATATTCTTCTGTTGTGCTAACAACTCATATTTATCTAGTACTTCTTTAAGAACTTCCTGTATAATAACGTCCTCTTCATCATTCTTGAGATGATCTATAGAATAGATAGATAATATTTGAGAAATATTATTAGAAAGACCATCTACTATATCCACACATTGTTCTAAATAAACATCTCTATTTTTATATTTGCCTACATTATAGATCATGTTCTCTAGAATGATTTTAAGACTTGCAAGAGGTGTTTTTAATTCATGTGAAGCCCCTTTTAAGAAATCATATTTGAGTTTTTCTAATTCTATTATTTCTTTATTTTTGAGTTCTATATCATCTATTGATTTTAATAAAGTAAAGTAGAGTTCATTGATCTGTTCTTTGAGTTCACCTACTTCATCATCACTGGTATGAACTAAACAAGCATTCTTATCCAGCTGTATCATTTGATCTGTTACACTTTTAATTTCATCGATATTATTTTTAATTGATCTTGAATAGATTAAAGAAACGACAGCGGATAATAAAAGAGAAATAGATAAAGAATATGGTAAGAAGCCTAAACTCAAATTCTTTGCATCCTGCAACATATCCGCAGTAGAAATAAATTTCAAATATAATTGATGACCATCATTTAAAGTAATCCTTCTCTCTTCAATAATTAATGAATTATTAGGACTATCTAAATTAATATTTAAATCATTTGAAACTTCTACTTCATTATCTTTCTTTTCACTACTTACAAATACTTTAATATCGCTGTTTTTAGAATAAAGTTCTGTTGCCCGTTTAATATCATTTATGTTTTTGCCTTCTAGACTATATGATATCTCATTGGCTGTTTTATTAATTTCAGCCTCTCTCGTATCTAAATATGTTTTAGGAAAAATTAAATAAATAGATATGTGAATTAATAGAACAATAATTGATAAAACAGAAAATATTTGAATAAACATTTTAGGGAATATCTTTAGTTTTTTCATTTTCTCTCCAATTTATAGCCTACATTTCTTATTGTTGTAATGCAATCGAGCTGCAGTTTCTTTCTAAGTTCTTTGATATAGACATCAATTACACGATCATAGGGAATGTCGTCTGTTTCTTTCCATACCTGATCAATAATTTGCATTCTTGAAAGCACCTGACCTTCATGATTTAGAAGACATTTTAATATTTTTAATTCTTTAGGATTTATTTCGATACTTCTTCCCTCTATTTTTGCTGTATAGCTGGTAAAATTAATCTCTATATTCTTATATATAAACTTTTCTATAGAACCATAATACTTTTTTATTAATGCATCTATTCTTGTCTTTAATACAATCAGTGAAAAAGGTTTTTCAATATAGCCATCTGCCAGTTGCGTAAAAGCTTCTATTTTGTACTCTTCATTATTAAATGCTGTCAACATTAATACAGGGATATCACTTTCTTTTCTTATTGTTTTTAGAACTTCTAAGCCATTTATAAAAGGAATCTGTATATCTAGCAAAACAAGTTTGATCTCTTTGTTAAATAAATCTAATGCTTCTTTACCATCTCTAGCCTCAATGACATGATAGCCGTATTCTGATAGAAATTCACTAATACCCTCTCTTATAACAGTATCATCCTCTACAACTAATAAGTCCATAATATCCCTCCTTTCTTCTATTATACATAATATCTAACGTTCATAAATCAATGTTTTTTCCTTATTTTTAAGAATTCTCATTGATGATATCACAAGTGCTAAAACCATAACTATTGTCATAAAACCAATAACAATTAGCATTGTATCCATTGAAACATGTACATTTAAACTTGTAATCATCTTATTAAAACCATCAACCTCGGCACCTGCACCCAATTGATTTGATGCTCCCTGGTTTGCAAGCTGCTTAGCAATATCAGCCGTTACATTGTTTAATATCATATGACCAAATGATTGTGAAAAATAATACGCAAGACCATAAGATAATGCATAAGAAGGAATTATCATAAATAATAATTCTATCATAAACTGACCAAAAATCCTTACTTTAGAAATACCTAAAGAAAGCATAATTGCAATCTCTCTCTTTCTCGCATTAATCCATAATAGAAGAAGCAAAGCAACAATAATACCTGCAAAAATCAATGCACCATAAAATAATTTATTCGCAATACTATATAAAGATGAAATAGACATATACATGGCAGGATAATTAGAAGCACCATTTATGAGAACATATTCCCTCCAGTCAATATCTAGTTTTTCTAATGATTTCACAACTTGGTTCAAATCATACTGTCCCTTTACAAAGAATGTGGCATCTTGATAAGCTGCTGTCTCTTCTGTATCGCCATAAACCTGTGCTGCACTATGCACATCAGTGATTAAAGTATTTTCATAGAGTTCCTGTGCTGCACTGACACTACCTTTATTATGACCATCAAAAAGCCCCTTGATTTCTAAATCAACAATTTCATTAGCTTGTTTTTCATTGTCTGCATCATATAAATTTGATTTTATTTTCAAATGATCTCCCACCTTCAAATGATTCTTTTGAGCTAAATCCTTGTTCATTAAAACTTTATTTTTATCTTCATTTTGAAGATGCTTTCCTTCTACTAATTTATAAGTTCCTGATACAAATTTATTTTCTCTAGTGGAATCATTAACGCCTGTCAGCATTACTGCATTTTTAAAGTTTTTAGCTCTTTCAGGAGATTGATTAGCTAGTGTTTCTGGCGTTTCAATGATTTCATGATCTAATAAATCTGCAACACTATTAATTCTTTTTACATAAGAATAAATTTCCTTGCACTGTGCAATCCTGTTAATATCTCTTTCTTTTACATTTCCTCCACCTCTAGGTGTCCCAGGATTAACCTGTCTATTAATTTCTAGCAAGATGCTGTTGGTAATATTCCCTAGACTTTTCTTGGATGATACATCAGTTGCTTTCTTAATTCCTAAGCCCAAAACACAAAAAGTAGACATCGTCGCTATAATCACAATAATGATTAAAGACTTAAGCTTTTTTCTTGTTACATATGCAAATGCATTTCTTATCATATCTTATCCTCCCATTCAACAACCTGTAATCTCTTATCCTTGAGTTCCAAAATAACATCTGCACTATTTGCAACTTCTTTGCTATGTGTGACAACGATAACACATTTATTTCTTTTTTTAGCCATTTTTTTCAATATTTCAATGATTTCGTTCGCTGTACTATTATCTAGATTACCTGTTGGTTCATCTGCTAGAATAATAGGTGCATGAGATGCCAAAGCTCTCGCAATTGCGACTCTTTGCTGCTGTCCACCTGAAAGCTTCATGACGTCAATGTCATTAAGTTAATAATGCTAGAATTT